>JBFEUD010000127.1:0-4733 GCA_041547625.1 Sulfurimonas sp. | reverse complement strand
TTAGAGTTGAGAAAGGTTTCTTATAATTCAATCTTTTTGTGCCTCAAAATCTATACTGTCTGCAAGTGCTTTTTTAATACTTTTTGGATCTAAATTATATTTTGTTTCAAATGTAATAATTCCCTCAATATTAAAGACTTCCACATCTTTTACCAACTGTAAAATATCTCCCATTAGCCCTTTATGCTTCAAAATAGCATCCCTTACTTCATTTGAAATATGTAAACTCTCTAACAACTCTTCCAATGGTGCTTTAAGAACAACGTCTACTGCAGAAAGAATACCCGTGAAATATGCTTCTCCCAACATATTTGAACCGCTGTCTGGTTTTACTACTTTTAAAACTTTCTCCATCATCACAGCACGTGTTTGAATCGTCTGCATTAAAGGGGAATGTTCATGTGAGTGGGAAACCGTTTTAGAATAGATCATCAACATCAGCCATTCAGCTAATTTCATACGTCCTAAAAGAGTTATTACATGGTGAATACTCGAAATTCTTTTCATAAAAAAGAATGTGCCTGAATTGATAAACTGTAATAACTGTAAAGATATTTCAGGGTTTTTCTCAAATTCACTTGCCAATTCATCAATGTTTGTTTCTTGCATTAACAGATTATAAAGGTGTAAAACATTTGCTCTAGAAGCTTCAAGTTTGTCACTTTCTAAAATTTTCGGTTTTGCAAAATAGTACCCTTGGAAATAATCACATCCTATCTCTTGAGCTAAATCAAACTTTTCATGAGTATCTATCTTTGAACCAATAACTTTTATATTTGATCCTTTTAGGCTCTCGATCATTGTCTCAACTTCTTTTTCTAACTCTTGTGACAAGTCGAGCTTAAAGTAAGAAAAATTATCCATTACAACATTATATTTCTCAAAAGTATGTATTGTTAAAGTCGTATCAGATACTGCGAGTACATACCCTTTCTTGTGAAGCTGATGTAATCTTTCAACAATTCTTTCATCCATCTCAATATCATCAAATAATGAAAAAACAAAAAATTCGTTCGGTACTGCAAAAATGAGGTCACTCAGCAAAAACTTTTCATCTATTTTAATAAATGCTCGCTTCTCTTTTAGGACCTCTTTAGTACCAAACCTGTTAAGAATACTGCTGATTACGGCAGAACTTGCATATCTGTCATCCGTAACGCCACTTCTTTTTTTCGAATCTCTATATAACACTTCATACGCGAATAGAGATGCATCATCTCTTAAAATCACTTGTCTTGCTAAATATACGTGTTCCATAATTTTCAACCATTTTTCATTCTTAATTCATATAAGTATATCACAAATAACTTTTTTTATTTTTGCTCTTCTGCTAAAATAGTTCTACAAAGGTTGTAAAGCATGCATATATTACTACTCGAAGACGATCCTGTTTTAGCGGACATACTCATAGACTACTTAAATGAAATGTATCAGGTTTCACATGCTTATAATGCTAAAGAGGTAGACAGCTTGCTGGAACAAAGTCAATATGACTTATTTATTTTCGATATCAATGTAACAGGGAAAAACGGGATAGAGCTTCTCCAAGAATTACGAAATTTTAGTTATAACACCCCTACTATTTTTATTACCGCCTATCAAGATACAGAGCATTTAAAAAAAGCTTTTGATGCCGGGGCTCATGACTATATTAAAAAACCGTTTGAGCTTGATGAACTAAATGTCAGAATTTTAAACCTCAAACGAATTTTTCATATTGAAGACGAACAATCTATTGAACTCTCACCGAAACTTTTTTTCAATCCTCTTACGAAAACTATCTCTATAGAGGACCAAACAATATCTCTTGGACAAAAAAACACACAACTTTTAAGCTATTTTTTGAAAAACCGTTCACGTATTATCTCCAGTGATGAACTCACACAAAATGTATGGGACTACGATTCAATGCCTAGCGAAGCTACGCTTCGTTCACATATACGCGATCTTAGAAATATTATTGGTAAAGATAAAATCAAAACTATCCGTTCTGAGGGATACATTTATGAATAATATTACAAAAAAATCGTTTTACTCTTTTTTAGCACTTTACCTACTCAGCTCTTTCATCTTTTTATCTCTTACCGCTTATTGGTTTTATAGTTCGCAGGTTGCTATGGAAAAAAATAATAATTTTTACAAAATGAACCACATTGCAGATCTCGTCAGTTCAGAGATTATTCGTGCTGCCATGATGCATGAAGAGTTTCAGTTAAAAGATTTCGATAAAGCGAGCGTAGCCTTAATTGATAAAGATAAAAAACTCATTAAAGGCTCTTTAATACAGGATGTGAATTTTTCAAAAGATTTTTATATGGATAAACAGTTCTTTACACTTGTGTCCACCAGATCGGCAGGACATCTTGGGGTAGAATATATCGTTGTACAAAGTGATGAATGTATTCACAATATAGAAAAAATTAAAAATAAAATCGCCTACGCCGTTGTAATAACAGCTGTTTTAATTGTAATAATAGCAGTTTTTCTCTCATACATTTTTCTCAAACCGATCAAAGACAAAATGAATGAGATTGAAGCATTTGTAAGAGATACCACCCATGAATTAAACACACCTATCACTGCTCTTATGATGTCCATTTCACGTCTAAAAGCCAAGCAAACATACGAGCCGAATATATTAAACAACATCTCGATCAGTACAAAGCAATTACACGATATCTATGCTTCTCTCTCTTATATAAACTTTGATACAAAAGAGGCTAATGAAGAAATAAATTTTACACAAACCGTACAAGAGCATATAGAGTATGTCAAAGAGTTGAGTAACAAAAAAAATCTTACCATCAAGGCTGATCTCAAACCATGCTATATAACTATAGCACCAACAAAAGCTAAGATGTTAATTAGTAATCTTCTTGGAAATGCAATCAAGTATTCACATCCAAACGGAATAATAGAAATAGTCACTAAAGAGAACTATTTCAGTATTCAGGATTACGGTATAGGTATTCCAAAAGAGAAACTCCGCAGCATCTTCCAAAGATTTGTCAGAGCTTCAGAGTATGGTGGAGGTTTTGGGGTTGGGTTAAGTATAGTTGAAGAGATAGCCAAAGAGTATAACTACACAATTGAGATCAAATCCAAAGAGGAGTTCGGAACCAAAATCACTCTTAATTTTTGATTCCGTATACCTCGGCACGTTTGAGTATAAACTCTGAATGATTACTCATAGTTTTTTGCTCTGCCATCTTATTATTCTGGTTAAAAACAACTTCATCACTTTGAAGAATTTCTTGTGCCTCTTCAAACTCTTCTTTTGTAACTTTATAGAGTTCATTTAAAAGTTCGATCTGAGCAGGATGAATAATAGTTTTTCCAAAAAGCCCCTCTCTAAGATCACGAATAACATCACGTTCAAATCCTGCTTCATCTTTAAAACAAGGGTAAACACCTCCGCTTATTGCAATGCCTTCACTTTTAAAAATGGCTATTAAATTTCCTAAAACAACATTACCGACTGAAAAATCAAAAATCGATTCATTACAGTTTCGGCGCATACTGAGTTGTCTCAACATATCTTCAAGTCCGAAACGTACTAACAAAACTTTATGTTTGTGTGTTAGTATTATCTCTTTTAATTGTTGTAGCTTTTCTATATCAAAAAGCTCTTTCCTCTCTATACTAGGCATTACACAAAAGTCTGTTCTCTCTAAAACCTGTAAATACTTCACTCCATTTGTTAGTGAAAACTTCGGCAAAATAAAGCCATCAATATTCTCTATATTTTCTATCTCCAAAAGTCTTTGCAGATGCTCTTCATCACGTGGACGAATAAAAATAAAAGGGGAATGTTCCGTTACTTTTGCTAAAACAGACACTACATGTTCATAAGCATTTTGAAGTTCTATTTCATTAAGTCCATCTTCAAAGTCAATAACCAAAGAACGTAATTGTGGATACTTTGTTTTAGAAACTATTGGTTCTAAGTTTTTGTGAACTGCAGGAATAAAAAGTGTTCCGCCGAGTTCTATGTAGTTAGTTATTCTTTTCATGAGATCATTTTACTATGACACCTAAAAAGTGTCAAGTAAAATGTTAGAGGGGTATGTTAGATTGGTAAAACGCGGATTTTATCAGAAAGTTTTTCTTTAAGCGTACTTTCAATTGCATAAAGAGTTCCCGTTGCGCTTGAAGCACATCCACTACAAGCACCAAGATAACGGATATAGATATCAATGAAAGGATCATTTGCTTTTATATCGATGATCTCCATATCTCCCCCATCCATTACTAAGAACTGACGAATATTTTCATCGATGATTGCATCTACCGCTTTAATTTGTTGTACTAAAGTCATCTCTTCAAATTTAGCACCACCCATAGCTTGAGCATCAGCAGCAGCTTTCATCTTCTCTTCATCCATCTCACGACGAGTATCTGCCAAAATATCTACCAAGTAGTAATCCATAGCTTCATGTCCGCCCGGTTTAATACAAGACTTACAGAATCCGCCGGCTTTTGTATAGTCAGTGATCTCTTCAACAGTTTTGAGATCATTTAACTTGATAACCTCTTTTAAAGTATTTAGAGATACACGTGCACATTCACAAACAATGATTTCAGTCTCAAAACTCTCAGCATCAACACCCATGTAAAGTCCGGCAGCTTTTTTAATAACATCATAAGCCATAACCGAACAGTGCATTTTTTGAGGTGGAACTGCCGGAACATCAGGAGTATCACGAAGAGCAAACTCAACATCGATATTTGTA
>JBFEUD010000126.1:0-4820 GCA_041547625.1 Sulfurimonas sp. | reverse complement strand
GAGTAAATTTTTTAGTAAGGATGATATTATCATTCGTCATGGTGGTGATGAGTTTATTATATTAAGTTTTTCACCGGTAGACCTTAATAGACTGATAGAACTTATTTCTGTTCCATGTACAATTGATGATTTAGAGTTTAGACTTGGTGTAAGTATAGGAGTTTCAAGGTATCCTCAAGACTCTGTTAATTTAGATGAACTTTTTAGCATGGCAGATATTGCAATGCATGAAGCGAAAAAGATAAGAAACTCATATAAGTATTTTGATCAAGAGATGTATAAAAAATCTATTGAGAATTCAGACATAGAGCATCAACTGCGTCATGCCTTAGATAATGAAGAATTTTACATGGTTTATCAACCGCAGATATCACGTTTTATGGATGTATACGGTGTGGAAGCACTCATAAGATGGGAAAATAAAAAACTTGGTTTTGTTCCACCTGATAAATTTATTAGTATTGCAGAAGATAACGGAATGATTTTAAAAATCGGTGAATGGATTCTTAGACAATCTCTAAATGATATTCAAGAGATATGGGAAATGACTGGATTGAAGTTTCACATTTCTTTAAATATATCTGTAATTCAGTTTATGGAACAAGGCTTCTTAGAACAGTTATTAGAGTTGATTTCTGATTTAAAGATAGATAAAAAATACATAACATTGGAGATTACAGAAAGCTTGGCTATTGAAGAGTTTAACTATGTAATTCCTCTTTTACAACAAGTAAGGGATCATGGGATTGAGATCTCTCTTGATGACTTTGGTACAGGATACTCATCATTGTCAATACTTAAAAAATTACCTATATCTGAATTAAAAATAGATAAGCAGTTTGTTGACGATGTAGAAAAAGGGAATAAAAACGCTCTTATAAAATCAATTTTTTCTATCGGCAAAAACTTTTCATTTAAAATAGTATGTGAAGGAACTGAAACAAAAGAGCAGGTAGATATTTTAAGAGAGTATGGATGTGATATTTTTCAAGGATATTACTTTTCAAAACCTTTACGTAAAAATGATTTAGTAGAGTTTATAAAGGAGTTTCATGGTTGAAGATAAAGCAAGATGGAATAAGCGTCATGTTGAAAAACCGATGCGTCATAATGTAGAGCCTATTTTAGAGAAATACATTCAAGAAGCTAATGTAGGAAAAGCACTTGATATAGCATGTGGAATAGGGAGAAATACACATTTTATGGTTGAGAATGGTTTTGAAGTAGATGCTGTTGATATTAGTGATTATGCACTTTCTCAAGTAAAAGAAGACTCTAGGATCAATAAGATTGAAACAGATTTAGACACTTATAACATTGAAGCTGCAAGTTACGATCTTATTACAAACATCAATTTTTTAAATAGACGTTTACACCCTCAAATCAAAGATGCTTTAAAAAGCGGAGGTGTTTTGATTTATGAAACATTTATTATTGCTCATGGAGATTTTTCAAATCCATCAAATCCTGAGTTTTTACTCAGACGAAATGAGCTTCTACACGCTTTTATAGGCTTAGATATTATCTATTATGAAGAGAGAGATGATATTAACTTGCGAGGTGAAAAAACTAAAGTTGCTTCACTTGTAGCTAGAAAGGGTTAAAGCCCTTCTAAAAGTACATTCCAAAGTCTTGCAACTTCTTTATCATTTAAAAAGAGAGAACTCTTGTTTTTATAGAGTTCTTTAAGTCCTTTTTGATTAATCGTCATTGTTTTATTACATTGAAAATGAGTTGGTAAAAAAGCTCTGATGATTGAAGGATCTTTGTCGATTTTGTTTGTACATAAAAAACAGATTTGATCGTGATGTAGCCGTCCTTCATGTTCAAGCAACTTCATATAGAGTTCGATGGCAATTCGTTTTGGATTTTGTTTATCCCATTGTTTTGAAGCTTCTTCTAACAGATTGAAATAAAAGGGGCTCAGCTCTTCTGCTTCTTTTAAGTGTTGGTGAAAAAGGGTAATAAACTGTTGCCATAACCTTAGCTTGTTTGGGTTGTTAATCCATTTATAGCCGATATGAATCACATCTTTTAGTCTAGAGATTGTAGATTTGGCAGAGTCCTCTTTTTCATAGTCGATTTTAAATCCAATATTGATCGTACCGTGACGAGAACCGTAGAACCTATAAAGGGTGTCTAAGCTTGTTTTTGATATGATAGTAACTATTAAATCTTCCTCTTTAACACGATTGAGGTTGATAATAAAACCCTGCACTTACTGCTTCCTAATGATACAATTTTTAAAATTATACAGAAAATATTCCTTTTATAATATATTTTTAATGAATTTTAGAATACAATATACCCACTCTTAGTCTTTAAATAAGATAAACTATCTTAAAAAAAGATTAAATTTATACTTTTTTGTATAAAAATTATAAAATTTGGAGTGAAAATGGTAGAACATCATGATTTATTACGATCATTTAAAGATAACTGTGGATTTGGTCTTGTAGCAAATATCAAAAACAAACCATCTCGCAAAGTATTAAATGATGCGATCACAGCATTAGAGCGTATGATGCACCGTGGTGCAGTTGCTGCTGATGGAAAAACTGGAGACGGTAGTGGACTTTTACTATCTATGCCTGAAGAATTCATTAGAAATGAAGCAGAAAAAAATGGTGTTGAGTTACCAAAGCAGTTTGCAGTAGCAGCCGTATTTACAAAAAATTTAGATCATTTAGATGCAATTGAAACAACTTGTGCTAACAACGACTTAAAAGTTGTACTACGCCGTGAAGTTCCTGTAGATACAAAAGCACTTGGTGAACAAGCATTAGAGTCTTTACCTCATATTGTACAACTATTTATCGTACCTAATTCTATTATGGCTACAAACAGATTTGATGCACTTTTATACCTTTCTCGTAAAGAGGTTGAACATCAACTAGTAGATGATAGAAACTTCTATATTGCATCTATGAGTTCAAAAGTTTTATCATATAAAGGTCTTGTTATGCCTACGCATATTAAAGAGTTTTATAAAGATTTAACAGATGAAGCATTTAAAATTTCATTTTCACTTTTCCACCAAAGATTCTCGACAAATACACTTCCAGAGTGGCGTTTGGCACAACCTTTCCGTGCAGTAGCTCACAACGGTGAGATTAACTCTGTAGAGGGTAACCGTGTTAATGTAGAGATCAAATCTGAGTCTATTACTTCAGAAGTATTCAGCAATGAAGAGATTCAAAGACTTCTTCCAATTTTACAAAAAGGTGCATCAGACAGTGCTAGTGCAGATAACTTTTTAGAGTTCTTACTTGTAAACGGTATGGATTTCTTTAAAGCTGTTCGTGCAGTGATTCCTTCAGCTTGGCAAAATGCTCCGCATATGGATCCTGAACTTCGTGCATTTTACGAGTATCACTCGACTGTATTTGAAGCATGGGACGGTCCTGCAGCATTCTCTGTAACTGACGGTAGATATATTGGGTGTGCACTTGATAGAAATGGTTTACGTCCTTCTAAATACATCGTTACAAAAGATGACAACCTTTTAATTGCTTCAGAATACGGTGTAATTGACATTGCTGAAGAAGATATCAAAGAGCGCGGGCGTCTTCAATCTGGTCAAATGATCGGACTTGACCTTCAATCTGGAAAACTTCTAAAAAGTGACGATATCGATAATTACTTAAAATCATCAAACCCTTATATGAAGTGGTTAAACGAGCATATGATCTATCTTCAAGAACATGTAGAAGAGCAATATGCAACAGTTGAAACTATCGAGGGTGACGAACTGATTAGAAGACAAAAATTCTTTAACATTACTCAAGAAGTTGTAGAACAAGTGATTGAGCCTATGATGGTTGAAGGTAAAGAAGCTGTTGGTTCTATGGGTGATGATACTCCACTTGCGGCATTTTCTGAAAAACAAAGAAACTTTACAGATTTCTTTAAACAAAAATTTGCACAGGTTACAAACCCGCCGATCGATCCGATCCGTGAAAAAGTTGTAATGAGTTTAAATACAGGATTTGGTGAAATTCACAACATACTTAACGAGATTCCAACTCATGCACATAGATTAAAATCTATTTCACCGATTATTACGGCAGAAAAATTAAATGTTTTAAAATCATTCGGTGATGAAAAATCTCCAAGTTACCAAAGTTTTTACAAAAATAAAACATTCTCAACTGCATATCAAGGCGGATTAAAAGAGGCTTTAGACAAGTTAGTTGATACTATTATTGATTCTGTAAAAAATGAAGGGGCTAGAATTGTTATTTTAGACGATGCAGAGTTTAATGAGCAAAACAAAGTGATCCCTATGGCTATGGCTGTTGGACGTGTAAACTTTGCATTATTAAAAGCTAAAATTCGTCATTTAGTATCAATTGTAGCTGTTACTGGTGAAGTGACTGATTCTCACTCTGCTGCAGTATTATTAGGTTACGGTGCAAGTGCTGTATATCCTAATTTACTGTTTACGACTGTTGCAGATCAATTAACTCGTACTAAAAACAGTAATATCAACCAAGCAGATGCACTAAAAGCGGTACATGGTGCACTTAACGGCGGGCTTTTAAAAATTATGTCAAAAATGGGTATTGCTACGATTGCATCGTACAGAAATTCAGGTTTATTTGACGTTATGGGTCTGTCTCGTGATATTGTAAAAGATTGTTTTGAAACTTCGAATGTTGCAGTACCTGGTTTAACATATGAAGATATCGATGTCAGAATTGAAAAGTTCCATAAATCGGCATTCAAACAAGATGGATTTAAAAAGATCTTCCCATTAAACATCGGTGGTTTCTATAAATTCTATACTGAACAAGAACACCATGATTTCGGTCCATCTG
>JBFEUD010000125.1:0-4956 GCA_041547625.1 Sulfurimonas sp. | reverse complement strand
GATAGAGTTTTGCAGCTATAGAGAGTTTTTCTCTATATGAGCAATCTAGTTTAAAAAACTCACATGTCAGATCAAAAATCTGTTTTGTAAGCTTTGTGAGATTATTTGAGAACTGACTATCACTGAGATGAGTATCTAGAATATATTTCACGGACGTATTATAATTCGCAGGAAACTGATGTTTTGTACTTCTAAGAAGATCTGCTAAATATACACCTTCTCTTACACCTACTCCACTCGTTATACAATTCTCAATTGTGAATTTTTCAATTACGAGTTGTAAAATTAATGCACCTGGTTTAATAACATCGAATCTATTATCTTTGATATATAAGTTAGATAACGATTCTTCATCAGCTTCTAGTATTTGATTTATATATGCTTTAAAGGTCTTTTGAGTATATTCGAAAGCGTGTAGTTTGTTAAGTGGATAGTTTTGAGCTTTTTGTATGGCAGATGAAATGGCCCTAAATGTCCCTCCAATACCTATAAGTGTTGAGAGTTCTTTCATAGGAATTTTATCTAGCTCTTTACGTATATACTCTTTAGCTCCCTCTAAATTATTAGTGTCAAAAAAGAGTTCTTTTAAACGTACCGTTCCAAGTTTTAGAGATTGTGTATAAGAAACATTATTAGCATCTATAAAAGCGATTTCAGTAGAACCCCCACCGATATCTATACTCATTGCATCATGTTGTTTAGGAAGAAGGTTAGCACAAGCAATTGCACCATAATAGGCTTCTTTTTCACCTGATATGATTTTGATGTTTAATTTGAGTTTTTCTCGAACTCGTTGTACAAACTCGTTTTTATTTGGTGCGTCACGAAGTGCTGATGTAGCGACACATAAGACTTTTCTTGCTTGAAAAGATTTGGAAATATTTAAAAAGTTTTCAAGAGCATCAAACGTTCTTTGCATCGGCAGTTCTTGTAAAATACCATCATGTTTATAGGCATTTTCAGAAATTCTTACTTTTGATTTTTCTTCGTGGAGCAGGTGGAATGCAAAGCGGGAAGTTTTTTCATAGATAACCATTCTAATCGAGTTAGAACCGATATCTATTACGGAAACACGCTTTGCCAAAGGAGACTACTCTTCTAAGTCTAAGTTTTTATATTTGAATTTTAATTCAGCTATTGTTTCAACATTGTCTGGATCTGGAACGATACAATCAACTGGACATACAGAAATACAAGCTGGTTCATCGTAAACACCGACACATTCAGTACATCTATCCGGATCAATGAAATATATAGGATCACCTTCTTCAATAGCTATAGTCGGACATTCTTCACGACAAGCATCACACGCTATACATTCATCATTAATTAATAAAGCCATTCTTTTAAACCTTATATGTTATTAGTTTATTTTATGTGTCCGATTTATAACAAAATAAACCTTTATTAAATTTGAAAGAGTTCTATTTTCTAGGAATTATACAAGATAATTGAGAGTTGAGTTGTAAAGAAGCTACTGTACCGTCTATACCGTCTTCTCTATTTCGCAGATTTATTTTTGCTCCTAGTGCATCAGCTGCACTTTTTGCTAAAAACAATCCTAGACCAACACCGCTTTTATTACCTTGTCTTTTAAAAGGTGCATAAAGATCGACACTTTCATCGATTCCACACCCCTCATCAATCACTTCGATTAAAAGTCCAAAGTCATCTTGAGAGCTTTTAAGAATAACTTTTTTATCTTGTGGAGTGAATTTTAAGGCATTTTGTAAAAAGTTTTGAACAATTTGATTTAAAAGACTTACTTGTAATGTAGCCATGAATACGTTTGGTGTAAAATTTATCTCAAGGGTTTTTCCTTCATTCTCTGCAAGTAGTTTAAAGTCGTTTGCTTTTTGTTGAAGGAGCTCGATTACGTCAACTTGTTGTGGTTTGTCAAGCTGGGCACCTTCTTGACGGCCTATATTTAGAATGTTTGAGACAATTATATTCATTTCATCAACGGTTTTGTTTGTCGTTTTAATTGCTTCTATATACTCCTCAGAAGGACGTTTTTTAATGAGTGTTACCTGGTTTTTTAGCTTTATTACTGCAAGAGGTGTTTTTAATTCATGAGCAGTTCCGATAAAGAGTTCTTTTTGATATTTTACAAAAGTTTGAATTCTTGCTATCAGGTGATTAATCGTTCCAGCAAGCGGTGCAAACTCTTGAGGGATTTCATCCATTTGAATCGGTTTCATTAGGTGCTCATTCATATTTGCAAGATCACGACTGAGTTTTTTAATAGGAGCAGCTAGCATTTTAGAAAGAGCAATCGCATATAAAATTACAAGTAAAAAACCTACAATATTAATGATAAAAATATAGTTTAATATTTTTTTTAAAAGACGTTTTGTTGGTGTAATGTCTTTATTGAGTTTTAAATAGATATTATTTTGTACATCAAATGGATATATAAGCGTTAAAATAGTTTGTTTTTCAAGAGTTTTTTCATAAACATCTATCTGTTCTAAAGGTGTTATTAAAGATATTACTTCAACATTTAACGATAAAAAGTTATCGGGAAGTTCACCTAGATCGTAAATAGATTTATAATTAGAGATATTCTGTGCATAGTGGATCAGTTCATCTTTTTTTTCATCATAAATAGATTTTTCAATATAAAAGTATAATAACGATGAAAATATTAAAATAAGTGAAGCAGAGGAGATTAAAAGTTGAACTAGAAAGTTCTTTCTTATACTCTGTTGGCGTGCCATATATTTATAATCTCCTAAGATTTTTAGGAGATTATAACATTTTTTAGTTTACTTCTTTTGGAAAGCAGAAACGGTAACCACGGCGACGAACAGTTTCAATAGTCGTGATATTTAAAGGTTTATCCATTTTTTGACGGATTTGGTTAATTGCTACTTCAATTACGTTTGGAGTAACAAGTTCAGGTTCTTCCCAGATAGCATCAAGCAGTTGCTCTTTAGAAACAATTTGATCACGGTGACGTGCTAAGTGAGTAAGAACTTCAAAAGGTTTTCCTTTAAGCTCAATCTCTGTTTCTTTATAAGTGATTTTTTCCTCTTCAGGATTGATTGTAAGGTCTTCAATCTCGATAATGTTACTTCCACCAAAACGAAGTCTTGCTTCTAAACGTGCAATTAAAACATCAAAATCAAAAGGTTTTCTGATATAGTCATCAGCACCTGCGCGTAACGCTTCGATTTCACTTTCATTATCATCTCTTGCAGATAAAACAACAACTACAGTTTTTGGAGTATTTGCTTTGATATCACCAATGATATCTACAGAGTTCCCGTCCGGAAGCATCCAGTCCATAAGAACTAAGTCATAGTTACGGATGTCTAGGTAGTACTCACCATCTTTTAAAGTTTCTACAACATCACTTTGGTAACCAAACTCTTTTAGTCCCTCAGCAAGCATCTTATTTAATGTTACTTCATCTTCTATAATAAGAATACGCATTCAATTATTTCCTATTCAGTTAATATATGTGCGGAATGATAGCATAAATTTAGGTAACTTTAAAGTTTTTTTCAATTTTTTTTAAAAAAAAATGAAGTTTTATTTAAGATTTGAAAGAAAAAAAATCTTCTACACTTACCGTACAATCGGGTAAAATAGAGGGTTTTGTTATTTTGAGTTGTAAGGTGTTTATTTGTGAAAAATTTTCTTTTAACTTTTGAGAAATTATTGCAATAGCATCCTCTAAAAGTAAAAATTTTTCTTGTAACATCAGATTTTTGATCATTTCAGCTACTTCTGCGTAGTTGATAAACTCTTCTGAAAAATCGTATCCGATCTCTACGTTTACAATTACGTCTTGAGGTGTCGTTCTTTCAAAATCCAAGATTCCAATAATACATCGGAATTTTAGATCTTCTATATATATTTTCAAACTTAAATAACCCGTTTTTCTTCACCTTTAATGAGGCGAATAATATTTGGAATATGTTTATAAAAAAGAATAAACACGATCATGATAACCGGAGTATGTGCAATTTCCGGATGGATGAAAAAGCTTGCAATAAGCATTGCCAATACTCCTGTTAGTGATGAAACAGAAGAGATACGTACTGTTTTTGCCATAAGAAACCAAACAGCTAGAGCGATTAATGTTTCATACGGAAGCATAAACATCATTACACCCATACCTGTTGCAATACCTTTACCACCTTCAAGTCCTAAGTAAGGTGAAAAACAGTGCCCGATTACTGCAAGTACTGCGATAGCCCACCTTGTGTTTTCACTTACACCTGCAAAATATCCTACTGCTAAAACGGCAATTCCTTTTAGTGCATCTAACGCAAGCGTTGCTGCACCGAGTTTTTTTGCTAAAGAGGGATTAGTCTCTTTTACAACTCGTAAGACATTTGTAGCACCAATACTTTTACTTCCGGCAGATTTTATATCTACGCCGGCAAATGTTTTTGCTAAAAGCATACCAAAAGGGATCCCTCCGATAAGATATGCTGCTATATAAAATTGCACATTGATATTAAATAAGAAATCCATATATAACCTTAAGTTTTTTTCGTATTCGTATTTTACACTTACTATGCTAAATATATTTTGATATAATTGCATCACTAATAATTTGAGGATTTTTTTTGAAATTAAGTAACGAAGAATTAAAACAAGAGATTCAAAGATTAAAAGATAAGTTGAGTGTTACAGTAGTAGCACACTTTTATCAACGTGATGAAGTTTTTGAAATGGCTGACATTACTGGAGACTCTCTGGAACTTGCAATGCGTACACAAGCAGATGATAAAGATTTTGTACTTTTTTGCGGTGTTGGATTTATGGGACAAAGTGTAAAAGTATTGAGTCCAGAAAAACGTGTTGTAATGCCAAAAATTGCTTGTTGTGCAATGGCAAGAATGATTGATTCACTCTACTATGACGAATCTGTAAAATTTTTAAATGATAACGGAATAGCAAGTGAAAATATTTTACCGATTACTTATATCAATTCGAATG
>JBFEUD010000124.1:0-4971 GCA_041547625.1 Sulfurimonas sp. | reverse complement strand
AAGAATCTTAAAATTATTGCTCAATTATCACAAATATTCTCATTTCTTCAAAATACGAGAAACATTTTCTCAAATTATTAACAAAATTGTAAAAACGAATATATGTGTCAAACCTAAAGTTAGCTTTAATATTTTCATTTGTATAATACCTACATACAATAAACATGTAAAAGGAAATCCGAATGGGTAAATATATAGAATTAACAGGTGCAGACTTTGAATCAACAGTAGCAGAAGGTGTTACATTAGTAGACTTTTGGGCTCCATGGTGTGGTCCATGTCGTATGATTGCTCCAATCGTTGAAGAATTAGCAGAAGACTTTGATGGAAAAGCTAAAATTTGTAAAGTAAATACTGATGAAGAGCAAGATATTGCTGTTAAATTCGGTATTCGTTCAATTCCAACTATTCTTTTCTTCAAAGACGGTGAGATGGTTGAGCAAATGGTTGGTGCTGCTTCAAAACAAGCTTTCGCTGACAAATTAAACTCTCTTTTATAATTCATTGATGAAAGAAAAAAGGGAAAGAAAAAAGGGAAAATCTCTTTTTTCTCTCTCAACACTTTTAGCTTCTTTTTTCGGTGCTGCTATGATAGCCGGTGCCTTTGCCTACTTTAACTACAAATTCTCGGAATATAAATTCATTGATTTTAAAGAATGGGTTTTTTATGAAAAAAACGATCTCTTTATCCCTAAAAAAGAAAAATATTTAATTGTTTTTTACTCATCTAAACAAAGAAGCTCTATTGAAGCTTTAAAAAATTTAAAAACTGAACTTCCTGTTTTAGCAATTGATTATTACAACACTATTGATGAAAATACAAAGCAAATAACATTTGTAAAAGCAGGAACAACTACAAGTCTTAAGTTTATTCAACGTTTTAATATTTATGAAATCCCTTCTATTTTTTTTATAAAAAAACAAAAAGATTCCCTTTATAAACAAGATAGTATGATACACAAACTTGATAATTTAAAAGATATTTCAAAAGAGATAAACAAGCTCTAAAAAGGATTTTATATGATACTAGATTGTGCTATTATAGGTGGTGGGCCGGCAGGTCTTACAGCAGGACTATATACGACACGCGGTGGTTTAGAAAACGTTGTAATGTATGAAAAAGGTATGCCTGGCGGGCAAATCACACAAAGTTCAGAGATTGAAAACTATCCTGGTGTAACAGGTGAAATCACAGGAATGGATCTTATGATGCCATGGCCTGAACAGTGTCAAAAATTCGGACTTGTACATGAGATGGTTGAAGTAATTCGTGTGACAAAAGAAGATGATCTTTTTACTATTCATAAAGGTGATGGTACTACACAACAAGCACATTCTGTAATAGTAGGAACAGGTTCATCTCCAAGACGTGCAGGCTTTAAAGGTGAAAATGAATTTTTCGGTAAAGGTGTAAGTACATGTGCTACGTGTGACGGCTTTTTCTACAAAGGAAAGGAAGTTGCAGTAATCGGTGGTGGTGATACTGCTTTAGAGGAAGCTCTTTACTTAGCAAAACTATGTTCAAAAGTATATCTCATCCATAGACGTGATACATTCCGTTCAGCACCAAATACTGTAAAACGTGTACAAAATACTGAGAACATTGAATTAGTATTAAACTCTACACCTGATGAAGTTTATGGTGATGCAATGGGTGTAACAGGCATTAGAGTGATTGATACAGATGGAAATAGTAGAGAGATTGAAGTACCTGGTGTATTTACATTTGTTGGTAATGATGTAAACAATCAGGTACTTATACAAGAAGACGGCAGTTTCTTATGTAACCTTAACGACCAAGGTCAAGTTATCGTTGATCTTAGTATGAGAACTTCAGTGCCTGGACTTTTTGCAACAGGTGATATGCGTATTGAAGCACCTAAACAAGTTGTATCTGCTGCAGGTGATGGTGCAGTAGCTGCTTTAGCTGCCATTAGTTATGTTGATGAACTTTTAAACTAATAGATGTTAGTATTTCGTAATTATTTATAAGCAAAAGGATAATCAATGATCAAAGTTGGTGTATTTGGCGCAAGCGGTCGTGTAGGAAAACTGTTATTAGAGGACCTAAAATTAACTGAAGGTATGAGTGTTAGCAGTGTTTTTGTTCGTAATGAACTTGATTTTGCAATTGATCCTTCTATTTTAGTAACGTCTGATATGAAAACTTTTCTTAACGGTTGTGATATCGTAATCGACTTTTCATTACCTGATGCGTGTGAAGTGTTACTTGAAGAGGCTATGAGAACTCCTAAACCTTTAGTTATAGGGACAACTGGTCTAAATACGCATCAACTAAACCTTTTAAAACAGGCAAGCGAAGTTATGCCTGTTTTATATGCTACAAACATGAGTTTAGGTGTAGCACTTCTAAATAAACTTGTATATCAAGCTGCAAAAACTTTAGAAGGTTTTGATATAGAAATCGTAGAGATGCACCATAGACACAAAAAAGATGCTCCAAGTGGTACTGCACTGACACTAAGTGAATCAGCAGCAGCAGGTCGCGGTGTAGATCTTGATAAAGTTCGCGTGAGTGGTCGTGACGGAAATATCGGTGAAAGAACTAAAGATGAGATTGCAGTAATGGCACTTCGCGGTGGTGATATTGTAGGACGTCATACTGTTGGTTTTTACAATGACGGTGAATTTATAGAACTTAACCATACGGCAACAAGTAGAAATACTTTCTCTAAAGGTGCTATTCGTGCAGGAAGATGGCTTGTAGATAAAGAAGCTGGTCTTTATTCTATCTCTGATTGTTTAGAGTTAAACTAAATATTTTTAGCACTTTGTGCTAACTTTGCCCAAGCAGATTTTCCATCTGCCTGGATTGCTTCATCATAAGCTTTTTGAGCTTCTTCATCTCTCCATAGCTTACTATAAACAGAACCTAATAAGTACTTTTGTCTTGCTCTATTGTCAGCTGATAGTTGTGCACTGTCTAATGACTTAATTACCTCTAAGGCATTTGCATAATCATCAATATTCATATATGCCTGATAAAGTGAAAATTCTATATACGGCGTTTGCGCATGCGATGATGTGCTTTTTTGTATATCATAAATTTTTCTTCCGTACTTAATCACCATGTTGTCATCTTTTTTTGCAACACCCACGGCTACCATATTTGCATATCTGTCTATATCTTTATAATTCTCTTTAAAAAGCTCTTCAACCTTAACAATAGCCTGAACCATATCTTCTTGTTTTTCAAGACGGCTGTATGTATCAAAAAGGATTCTATACACATCTAAATACTGTGTACTTTTATCTAACTCAATGAGTGCTATTAAATCTTTTGCAGCTTGAAGCACATCTTGGTAATTTCCGATTGCAAAATCAACTTTAATGTATCTATAAAGCCATTTTTCTTTCTCTTTAACATCTGTCGTATCGATGTTTTTTGTCGTCATTCTTTTTGCAAGCTGATAATCTCCGCCCATCATAGCACACTCATATACACCATCATCCCATTTGCTTGAAAGTGTCACGTTGTGTTCGCTTGAGATTATTAAAACATCTTCACAATCTTTGTTTTTTAAAGAGTTCTGCATTGCTCCGATTGCAGCTTGCTGAATAATATTATTCACTTCAGGATATGTGGAGCTGTCTAATGCTAAGAGTTCCTCTTTTAATGCAAGAGCTTCGTTATATCTGCTAACTTCGTTTAAAAGTTTTGCTTTTTCATAAATCGCTTTTAATCCGATAGAATCGTTTTGATATTCCTCTATCAATTTATTAAACTCTGCCAGTTTGACACTACTGTTCATATCATCAACATCAAAGAAAAGCTGATCTTTTGCAAGTTCAACTTCTCGCAGATAGTCTCCGTCAGGAAATTTTTTCATATAACTGTTTAAAGTCTTTAATGCTTCTTTTTTATGCTTTGTTTCTGCTAAATAGAGCCCTTTTCTGGCGAGGATCTCCTCGTATTCATCATATGTAGCATTTATACCGTTAAAAAGTGCAGCTGCAATATCTGCAGCTGTTTGATGCTGTCCTACTTCGGATAACTCTTTCATCAGCTCTATTGATCGGATCAGATCTTCTTGAAAAAACTGAGGCTTTACTCCTAAAATTTTTTCTAAATATTTACTCGATTCTTTTGGAGATTTTTGAAAACTCAAATTCGATAAATGGTATGCAGCTTCTACGGCTACATCAACATCTTTAGTTTCATACAACGCATCTTTATAAAATTTTTCTGCTTGTGATGCTCCACCGCCTTCTTCTAAAGCTTCACCTTTATAAATGTATCCGAGTTGTGCATATTTAGTTCCGGCATGTTCACTAAATAGCCTGTCAAAGAAATAATCAGAATCTGAACTCATTCCAATCCTAGAATATGCATAGGCAATTAACGAAATCACTTCTGCTACATTTTCATCTGCCGAATATTCACGTAAAAAGATTTTGGAATTTTCTATTACATTGTCGTAATCTTTGAGTTTTGCATAGATTCTAATTTTATAATAAAGCAGTTCCGCTTTAAATAAAGTGTTAGGATAGCGCTTTAAGATATCGTTTGTAATATCTAAACATCTCTCATAATCTTTTTGTTCAAAATACTGTTTTACTTTAATATATTCAGAGACATCTTCTACTCTTTTAATTGCAACAGGATTTCCTTTTATATCTAAACTGCCAACATACGGAAGTTTATCTTGCTCCATATAAAAAGGAAAATTGATTGCAAAATTTGACGGGGCATCTTTTTTGATTAAAGGAAGTTGCTCTTCGTACCCTATTACAAACCATGAATTACTTAGTGTCACATCTGCATCAAAAAGATTTGCATCTTTTGTAAGATCATAGATATTTGCATAGAGTTTCATTTTGTGCTTAGGTTTAATAGAAATAAAAAATATACCCTTTTGTATAAATGTGTTCACTTTAAAAAATTCATCTTCTAAGTGTTTTATATCTTTTGATGATCTTTTTGAAAATGCACACACGATCTCTTTTGTT
>JBFEUD010000123.1:0-4982 GCA_041547625.1 Sulfurimonas sp. | reverse complement strand
GTTACTGTTCCGACGGTAAACCTTTCTCTTTCTGCACCGGACACACCGCAACAATTAGTCTCATCACTGAATGTTCTACTTGTTTTAACACTTTTATTTTTAGCACCGTCATTAGTGATGGTTATGACAACATTTACACGTTTTGTCATTGTATTTGGGTTTTTAAGACAAGCACTTGGGACACAGCAAGTTCCCCCTACACAGGTATTAGTTCTTTTAGCAATGATTCTTACGTTTTTCGTGATGGAACCTATTGGACAAAAAGCGTATGATCAGGGTATTAAACCTTATGTAGAAGAAAAAATTGGTTATGAAGAAGCATTCGAGAAAACAACACTTCCTTTTAAAAATTTTATGATCAGAAATACGAGGGAAAAAGACCTTGCTCTTTTTCTGCGTATTAGAGAGATGGAAAACCCTAAAACAGTGGCAGATGTACCGTTATCGGTTGTAATCCCCGCATTTGTTATAAGTGAGCTCAAAACAGCATTTGAGATAGGTTTTCTAATCTTTTTACCATTTTTAGTAATAGATATGGTTGTTGCGTCAATTCTAATGTCTATGGGTATGATGATGCTTCCACCAGTTATGATCTCTTTACCATTTAAAATACTGGTATTTGTATTGATAGATGGTTGGAATCTTCTCATCGGAAATTTAGTAGCTTCAATAAAATAGATAAGTATAAAAAATAGGATAGTGATTTGGAATGTAAACATTTTGGTGAATGCGGCGCTTGTAGAGTACATGCAATCGGTTATGAAGGACAGTTGCAACAAAAAGTAGATATAAATAAAGAGAGATTTTCAAACTTTTTTAGCGGAGAGATAGAGGTCTTTCATTCTCCTACACAAAATTATCGTTCACGCAGTGAATTTAAGATATGGCATGTTGGTGATGAGCTACATTATGCAATGAACCATATTGAACATAAGGGTGTAGTACTTATAGAAGAGTGTCCACAGGTAAACAGTTATATTAATGAATTGATGCCCAAACTCTTAAAAGCAATAGCGCGTTATGAACTAGGCTTTAAGCTTTTTGGAGCTGATTTTTTAAGTTCTAGTAGTGGTGAGATTGTTGTATCATTACTTTATCATAGACAATTAGACCAAGAGTGGCAGGAAAGAGCTGCAAAAATTGCTCAGGAACTAGGAATATATATTATAGGGCGTGCAAGAAAACAAAAACTTGTTGTTGGGCAGGACTATATAACAGAGAATTTAAAACTTCATGATCAAACATATAAGTTTAATTATATAGAAAACTCTTTTACTCAACCTAATCCTAGAGTTAACGAAAAAATGATTACATGGGCTATGGATGCATATAAAGGTCATAAGGGTGATTTACTGGAACTATATTGCGGTGCAGGGAATTTTACAATTCCATTTGCCAATATTTTTGACAAAGTACTTGCAACTGAAATTTCTAAAAGCTCTATAAATGCGGCAAAAACAAATATGGCACTCAACGATGTAGAAAATATTGAATTTATCCGTATGGGAGTCGAAGAGTTTGTCGATGCCCTGAATGGTGTAAGAGAGTTCAATAGAATGAAACATATAGATATGGAGAGTTATAATATTGACTCTATATTTGTAGACCCTCCACGTTCTGGAATGGACGAATTTACATGCAAATTTTCAGCTCAATATGATCATATAGTTTATATCTCTTGTAATCCGGAAACATTAGTACGGGATCTTGAGATATTGACGCAAACACACGATATCAAAGCTATGGCATTGTTTGATCAGTTTCCATATACACATCATGCAGAGATGGGTGTTAAGTTAGTTAAAAAGGTATAAAATGAAATTCTTTTTCTTTGTATGGATATTACTTGTGTCTCTTAATGCGGATGAGATGCAAAGGCTGGAATCAATTGTAAAAGATATAGAAAAACTGCGTATTGACTATGAAGTTTCTCAAACAAAGTTGCAGGAATGTCAAACAACTCTTCATGCACAACAAGAGTACTCAATAAATGATAAAACATATATAGAAAAAATAAAAAATTTGGAAAACCAAATAAAAAAATTAGAAAAATCACTAAAAAGTAAAAATGAAAATAATTTAAAAAGAAAAGAAAATAAGGTATATTCTTTTGATAATCAAATAAAAATAGATAATTGTAGTGAAAAAAGTGACAATGCATTTCCAAAATTAAAAATGCGTGAAAAACAAGAAAAAGATACAAGTCCGACTACCTATAGACTGAATCAAAATAGTATAATATATGCATCTATTGAAGGTAAAGAGATTGATAAATGGGAAAAATCAACTTCTTTTACTTCTAAACTACGTATAGGCAAATGGATCCAAATCAGCGGTTATTTTGTAAATAGACAGTGGCAAAAGGCACAAAAACAGATGTGGGTAAAAGCTTCAAATGTTTTGAAAAGAGATTAAATTATGAAAAAAATACTTATCATAAGTGACGGAATTATTGGACAGCATTTCATCCAAAGGGTGAATGAAACATATACGACTGATAATATTTATTATATTGTACAGACAAAACCGGTTACTTATGATGGTATTAATCTTGGAAGGTTTAAATTTTTTGAATTTGATCCTACAAGTTTTTATAAGCTTGCTAATCTGCTTAAAATGGAATTTATTCAAGTTGTTATCGCAATGGATAATCAAGCTGATGTTGAAAATACCATTAAAAATATTCGTGCGATCAAAAAACAACTTCGTATTATTGTACTTAATCAATGGAATATGATCAATCATGATGCCAACGTAGTATTAGTAAACTCCAATGAAATTTTGGCTTCTCGTTTACTGGATTATCTTCCAAATGTACCAGTTATTGCACAAAATGTAGGTATCGGCGAGGGTGAAATAATGGAAGTTCTTGTTCCGTTTGGAAGCTCGTTTGTTTATCGTCATATGGGTGTAATAGAGCAAAAAAACTGGCGTATCGTAGCGATTTACAGGAACAGAAAACTAATTATGCCTTCACGCCGTAGAATGATACAGCCAAATGACCTGCTTTTACTTGTAGGTGAGCCTGCAGTATTAAAATCTGTATATCGTGCCATTAAGCAGGAACTAGGTCAGTTCCCTGAGCCTTTTGGTTCAAGTGTATTATTATTTATAGATATGAATATTGTTGAAAAAGAGAATATTAAAAAACTTGTTCGCCGATCGATCTATATCCATACAAAATTAAAACATAAACTAGTGATTAAAATTGTTAATCCGTCGGACATTGAATTAATACAATATATCAAAGATTATAGAAGTATGGATGTCGCTATAGACATAGATTATGAAAGTCTTAATCTAAAAGAAAGTTTTCTCAATGATATTAAGTCTTATCATGTCGGTTTAGTTATTGTAGCACGTGAAATGTTTTCGGACTATTACGTAAGAAAAGCCCTGTATGAAGCGCATGTACCGGTACTTAAATTAGCAAATCGTGATTTTAGTACGCTTAAGGATGCTGCACTTATTTTATCTAGCAACAGAGATTTGGAGAAGATCTCGGCAACTATATTTGACATCTCTGAACAGATGAATTTTAACCTTGAGCTTTACAATTATCTGCATGAACATCAAGAAGATAAAGAGCAGGTGATAGAACATTTCAACAACTTAGCAAGTATTTTTTCAAAATCTATTAAAGTATTTAACGAGAAAGAAAATCCGATTAAAATTTTAAAACAAAAAGAGAATTTTATTCAGATTCTTCCGTTTACGTCTAAGCTGACAAAACGCAGAATGAGCTCATTGCTTTCAACTGACAGTGAAAGACTTTATTTTAAACTTGACGAATATCATCAAATATTTATACCTGTTCAACTCTAAAATATTGTAGATTTATCCATTTTTTAGTAAAAATTAAGTATTATCTAGAATAATTAATTAATTTTGGATAGATAATGGAAGTAAATATACCTTTAAAGCAAGTTGTAGATAATTCATACACTATAACGATTGATCAGTTACCTCAGATCAATTTAGATACAAAAGTAGCAATTGTTACAAACCCTAAAGTTGCAGGACTGCACTTATCGTACCTGCTTTCAAAAGTACGTGCTAAAGAGCTTTATATCATAACTGTTCCTGACGGGGAAGAGTACAAAAATCAAGCAAGTATAGACACAATTTTAGAATCACTTTTTAACCACCGTTTCAACAGAAAGTCTATGCTGATTGCATTTGGTGGTGGTGTGATTGGTGATATGGTCGGATATGCGGCAAGTATTTACCAAAGAGGGATTGATTTTATTCAGATTCCTACAACACTTCTATCTCAGGTAGATGCCAGTGTTGGTGGAAAAACTGGTATGAATAATAAATACGGAAAAAACCTAGTTGGTGCTTTCCACCAGCCTCGTGCCGTTTATATCGATCCTCATTTTCTTTCAACGCTTCCAAGCCGTGAATTTGGTGCTGGTGTTGCCGAAATTGTAAAAATGGCAGTCACTTTTAACAAAGAGTTTTTTGAATATCTTGAAAGTGCTGATTTAAAAGATCCAAAAGTGTTGCAAGAGGCTATTAAGCAGGCGGTTGAAACAAAAGCATCCGTTGTAGCACAAGATGAAAAAGAGCGTGGACTACGTGCAGCACTTAACTATGGGCATACATTCGGCCACGTTATTGAAAATGAAACACAGTACAAAACATACTTGCATGGTGAAGCGGTTGCAATAGGTATCATGATGGCTAATCAGCTTGCAGTAAAGCTTGGATTGATGAGTGAAGATGAAGCTGCTCGTGTTGCAAACGTACTTAAGAAATATGACTTACCGACAAGTTATGTGATCAAAGATGTACAGGCATTCTACGAAGCGTTTTTCTTGGATAAAAAAAGCTCGGATGCAAACATTACTTTTATTTTAGCAGAGTCAATCGGCGGCGTTGAGATGTTAGATAATATTCCAAAAGAAACGGTAGTGTCTGTTTTAGAACAGTTTGGAGAGCGTTAATGAAAAAAAGTTTGCTGTTTCTCTTACTCTTAG
>JBFEUD010000122.1:0-4992 GCA_041547625.1 Sulfurimonas sp. | reverse complement strand
TTTGAAAAAAGTACGGCCTACCGTGGTGAGGACACAAAACGTTGCCAAGGAGATATTTAGTATCGCGAAATCGTACGATACAAATCCTGAGCAGCTTGATTTTAATCTTCTTGGAGTACAAACATACACGAGAGTTGCTAAGAACGGAGCAGATCTGGAATGGGAAGAAGTTTCTGTAGATGCTTTATATGAACTAGATGATGATGCCACTTTACTTAACCCTGACTTTCAGATTAAACAAACATATGAAATAGAAATATTTTCCAAATCAAAAGATCAAGAAGAAGATATTTTTAAAGACTTTAAATGTGCAGTAGGGGCAAACGCTACGAAGTGTAAAGTCTATTTGAGTGTTGCCGCAGGTTCCAAGCTAGAATATGTTGAGAAACTGGAACACTCCATGAAGTTACTTATAAATAAAAAGAAAATACGTGCGGGTATTTTAATAGGTATTTTTGACGAGATGGTTGATGATCTTGTTTCAAAACTATCTGCTTCAGCACGTATTAACGGTGTTTTAGAATTTCCACAATCACAAACCTATCTGATTGCAGAAGGATTTGAACCTACAGCTACTGTAAATGATGATTTAATTCTACACTATGAAAATAACAAAGAACTTGATGAAAACACAAAAGTTGATTATGCTTCTAGAGGTTTTATTCAAAATGTTAAAGAGGGTGAACTACTTATAGAGTATGTAAAACCTAAAAATGGGAAATACGGACGTAACTGTCGTGGTGAGTTTATGCAGCCGACAGAACCGGTTATCTCCCATGAACCGGAATTTAGCGTAGAAGATACGATCAAGGTTGTTGAAACTCCTGAATCTATACAGTATATTGCAAAGCAGAATGGTTATATCGCTTTTGAAGAGAAAGAGAAGAAGTATATTATTAAACAAGATGTCGACGTTACCGAGATCAGTTTTAAAACAACAGGTTCTATCTCCAGTGGTGTGGATTCTGATGTAAATATCTCGGTAAAAGAGACAGATGCCATTAAAGACGCAATCGGTACAGGGATGACCGTTGAGGTGTCAGAGATTGATATAGATGGAAATGTCGGTTCTAACGCAAAGGTAATAGCCAAGCGTGCAACCATTGGAGGACAGACACATCAATCTGCATTTGTTAAAGCTGACAATTTGGATATTAATGTCCATAAAGGCACAGCGGAAGGCAATAATATACATATTACCAGATTAGAACATGGAAACGTTAAAGGTGAAGAGATAAATATTACTCAAGCTTTAGGTGGAAATATAGCTGGAAAAATTATTAAAATTGATGTCTGTACATCTCATGTAAAAGCAACTGCAACAAAATTGATAGAGATAGAAAAACTGCATGGAAGTGAGAATATCTTTACTATAGACCCATTACTAAGCGATAGTGCACGAGAAGACATGAAAAACAATGAACAAACTATAAAAGATTTAGAAGTAGAAGTTCGTGAATTAACAAAAGAGGTTGAAAAATACAGGCAGTTAGTCAAAGATGGAACAGGGGCTTTTTTAGATATTAAAAAAAGACTTGTTCATTATAAAAAGAACGGTGTAAAAATGCCTGAAGCATTTATAAAAAAATATAAACAATTTCAATCAACACAACAACACCTAAAAGAGATTGAGGAACAACTTCTAAAACAACAAGACCATCTTAACCTGTTAAATGCAAAACCATCAACGTTCCAAGATGATATCTTTGAAGCTAGGGTGATAAACAGAGGAGAATGGATCGGATACAACGAAATCAAATTTAAACTGATTGAGCCTCCGATAGAAGTTGTATATAAACCTGCTGAAGGTTCAGCTGAAAAGGTTTTTGGATTGAAAGAATTAGAAAGTGGTGATTATGTTATTCGTGCACTTGAATAAAAAGGAATATATTTTTTAATGATAGTTGGATTAAATGGAATTGTTGTTTATAAAGAACCAAACTTTGTACATTTGGATGTAAATGGTGTAGTATATGAGGTGTTTATCTCATTACAAACATTTTCGGCATTGCCGAAAGAGAAAGTTTCACTTTTTACTACGCAGATTTTTCGTGAAGATGCACAACTTTTATTTGGCTTTTTAGAAACAACTGAGAAAAAAATGTTTGAACGTCTTATTAAAATTAATGGCGTAGGCCCAAAGGTGGCAATGGCGATATGTTCCACATATACACCGTCACAGTTTGCCGTAGTGATCAATAATAACGATATTAACGGTGTGAAAAAAGTACCTGGAATAGGTCCAAAGAGTGCAGGGCGTATTTTAGTAGAGCTGAACGGTTTTGATACAGAATTGCTACAACAAGCAGATGTCAGTGGAGCAGCTGCAAATACACAGGCATATGCACAAGCAACAGAAGCGCTTGAAGCATTAGGATTTAAAAAAGAGAAAATATCAAAAGCGCTTTCTTCATTAGAAGCTGACGATACGGCAACGTTAGTCAAAGGTGCTTTAAAACTACTTCAAACAATTTAGAACAAGGATATATAGATTGAAATTAACGATTTTATTTGGTGGTGCTAGTTTCGAACATGAAATCAGCATAGTGAGTGCAATTACACTCAAAGAAAAACTTTCAACTTTTGATTTGACATTTATTTTCTGCGACAGCGATCATACATTTTATTTGATAGAACCATCAAAAATGAAAGCAATTACGTTTTCTAAGGGTGAGCATAAAAAGATGCCTCAGTTGAGTTTAACTCAAGGTGCATTTGTTCAAAAATCTTTATTTTCAAAAACTGAGCATAGAGCGACAGTATTGAATTTAATTCACGGTGCAGATGGCGAAGATGGAACAATAGCATCTCTTTTAGATTTTTACGCTATTAAATATATCGGACCTAGAACTGATGCTTCGGTATTTTCATTTGATAAAGTATATACGAAATATCTTTGTGATGCTATCGGAGTAAAAAGTGTAGATTATGAAGTACTAAGAAAATCGGAACATAAAGATATCTCTTTTGATTATCCTGTAATAGTAAAACCTGCACGTTTGGGAAGCTCAATTGGTGTAAGTATTGTTAAAGAGGAATCTCAAATGGACTATGCTCTTGATACTGCTTTTGAGTTTGATGATACGGTACTTGTAGAACCATTTTTAGAAGGTGTAAAAGAGTACAATCTAGCAGGATATAAAGCAGGTAATGAGATTAAATTTTCAATTGTAGAAGAGCCTAATAAAGAGGAGTTTTTAGATTTTGAAAAAAAATATATGGACTTCTCACGTTCTGAACAAGTTTTAAAAGCTGAAATTTCTGAAGAACTTGTTGCAAAATTACAAAAAAACTTTGAAAAAGTGTATGACGGATTATTTGAAGGGGCACTTATTAGATGTGACTTCTTTGTACACAACGATGAAGTACTTTTAAACGAGATAAATCCAATTCCAGGAAGTATGGCTAATTACCTTTTTGCAGATTTTGCGAATGCTATCGAGGAGTTGTCTGCATCTTTAAGTGAGAAAAAACGTATAGGTTCAAGCTATGAATATATTCACTCTATTTCAAAAGCAAAAGGGAAATAATGGCTGTTAAATCTATTCAGCATAATCAACATACATTTGATATCAGCTACGAGATTGTAAATCCGGAAGCAAAAGTTGACCTTATAGTTTTACACGGCTGGGGTAGTAATAAGGAATTGATGAAACAAAGCTTTTCAAAAGAGATGGATGGGTTTAGACATATCTATATTGATTTGCCAGGTTTTGGAAAGTCCACTTGTTCAATGCCTCTAACAACAGCCGATGTTGCAAGAATAGTAGAGCTTTTGATGATTCATATGAATGCTTCGAAAGATATTATTATGGGACATTCATTCGGTGGAAAAGTTGCACTTCTTTTAGATCCGAAAGTTTTAGTACTACTTTCGAGTGCAGGTATCTATGTGCCAAAACCATTTAAAATAAAAGCAAAAATTTTCCTGTTTAAAATGCTTAAAAACTTAGGTTTTTCAAAACTACGTGAATTTTTTGTTGCAGATGATGCAAAAAAATTAAGTGAGCATATGTACCAGACCTTTAAAAATGTAGTTGATGAAGATTATTCTGACGAGTTTTCTAAGTATGAAGGTAAAGCACTGATATGCTGGGGTAAAGAAGATACTGCAACGCCTTTAACTTCAGGCGAGAAAATAGGAACATTAATTAAAAATTCAGATCTTAATGTTTATGAAGGTGATCACTACTTTTTTATGAAAAACAGTACTGATATTGGGCAAAAAATCGAAAAAACTTTTTTGGAAACATTAGGACAGTAAATGGAAAACTATGAAACTTTAGTCAATTTTGTTGTCAATGTTCTTTTTGTTTTAGTTCTAGGTTGGTATCTTATCACTAATCTGCAATGGTATGACTATAAACTTTCACGTGTAGTTCTTAAACACCATAAAGCACATTGGCACCTGATCTATTTTATTATCCCTTTTATTGCTTATTATACGACAGATAAGTTCTTTACAATCTTTTTTATCTTTGCTGTACTACCTGCTATTTATTTATGGCATAAAAAATTGGATAAGAAGCTAGTTTTAACTTGGAGAGTCAAAAGGTTTTTAATCCTTCTGATCGCACTAGTACTGTTTCAAGATATTTTATGTACACTCAAAGAAGCATGCGCAACATATGGTGTGTTTATGCCTTTAGCGGTTGCGTATATAGGAAGTACATTGATTGAAAAATATCTTTTTGAAATTTATAAAAGAAATGCAAAAAACAAACTCCAAAGTATGCAAAACCTACAAATTATATCAATAACTGGAAGTTACGGAAAAACAAGTATCAAAAATTTTGTTGCACAAATTCTGGCGGCAAAATATAAGGTTTATGCTACTCCAAGAAGTGTAAATACTATCGGTGGGTTAGTTGCCGATGTGAATAATAGTTTAAAAGAAGATATAGAAGTTTATGTAACTGAAGCTGGGGCACGTGAAAGTGGTGATATTTATACAATTACAAAGTTTTTGGAACCGCAAACAGTTGTAGTAGG
>JBFEUD010000121.1:0-5056 GCA_041547625.1 Sulfurimonas sp. | reverse complement strand
TACTTCTGTTGAGCCCTAAAGGAGATACTCAAGAGTGTTTAATAGAGGATAACTCAAAACCTAACATACAGGGCAAGTATGTAAATTATATTAAATATTAATGGAGATTTTATTATGGCAGCAGTTACAGCAGCAATGGTTAAGGAGCTCAGAGAAGCAACTGACGCTCCAATGATGGATTGTAAAAAAGTTTTAGTTGAAGCTGACGGAGATATGGATAAAGCGAAAGAGCTTCTAAAAGAAAGAGGTATCGCTAAAGCAGCTAAGAAAGCTGATAGAGTTGCAGCTGAAGGTCTTGTTGGTCTTAAAATTGCTGATGATTTCTCTAAGGCTACAGTTGTTGAGATTAACTCTGAAACTGACTTCGTTGCTCAAAATGAAGGTTTCAAAGATTTAGTTCTTAAAACTACTGAAGAAGTTTTCAACACTAATCCTAGTGATGTTGAAGGTGTAATGGGAACTGAATTCGGTTCATACTTCACTGAAACAGTTGCAAAAATCGGTGAGAAGATCGAACTTCGTCGTTTCGGTACTTTAGAAGCTGAAGATGATACAGTTGCAATGAACGCTTACGTTCACTCTAACAACCGTATCGCTGTAATCGTAAAAGCTAAATGTGACTCTGCAAAAACTGCTGAAGGTATGAAAGACGTACTTAAGCAAGTTGCAATGCACGCATCTGCTATGAAGCCACAAGTTTTAAGCTACAAAGATTTCTCTGCTGAATTCGTAGAATCTGAAACTAAAGGTCGTATCGAAGCAATCAAAAAAGAAAATGAAGAATTAGCACGTTTAGGAAAAACTCTTAAAAACGTTCCATCTTTCGTTTCTATGATGCAATTAACTGACGAGATCATGAAAAAAGCTGAAGAAGATATCAAAGCTGATCTTGCAGCTCAAGGGAAACCTGAAAAAATCTGGGACAAAATCATCCCTGGTTCACTTGCTCGTTTCGTAGATGACAACACTACTTTAGATAAAGAGCAAGCGTTACTTGACCAAACTTACGTACTTGACGATAAAAAAACAGTAGCAGAGGCTGTTGAAGCTGCTGCTAAAGCTCTTGGCGGTACTGCTGAGATCGTTGACTTTATCCGTCTTGAAGTTGGTGAAGGTATCGAAAAACAAGCAGACGACTTCGCAGCTGAAGTTGCTGCACAAATGGCTTAAGCTTTTTAGCTTAGCCACCCCTCCTTTTATTTTCCCTTTTTTTTTAATACTTTTTTTCCTTTTTTACGTGCTATAATCTTTATATGCAAAAATCTAATAAAATTAAAATAGTGATTATTGGCGGCGGTTATGCCGGTTTAAAAGCTTTACAGGAGCTCGCGAAGGATCCAAACAACGAGATTACTCTGTTAGATAAAAATGCTTACCATTTTATGCAAACAGATGTATATGATTTAATTGCAAACGAACATGATTTTGCACAAGTGTGTGTGGACCTTTTTACTTACTGTCTCGGATTTGAAAATGAGGTTACTTTTTTAAAGCAGAAAGTTAAAAATATAGATTTTGATAATAAAAAAGTGATTACAGATGCACAAAGAATGGCTTATGATTATTTAGTCATAGCTGTGGGTTCCAAAACGAAATTCTTTTCAAATATTAGCGGACTAAAAGAGTTTGGACATGGTATAAAGACACTTGAACGTGCAATGTATTTTAAACAAAAGTTTGAGATGAGTCTGTTTCAAAAAATAGATAAAGAGGGAACTTACTGTAAACCTTTAAGCATTGTGATTGCAGGTGCAGGCTTAAGTGGTGTAGAAATCGCTGCACAGATGGCGTCTTTTGCAAAAGAGTTTTATGAGCGCAACCATTTTTTATGCAGAAAGCTCAATATTGTTTTGATAAACTCTTCAGAACACATCTTAAAAGGTTTAGACAAGAGACTGGTAAGTCGTTCTGACAAACATTTAAAACATTTAGATGTAACAATTAAAAATAATGTTAGAGTTGAGAGTCTGACTCAAACAAGCGTTAGTTTAAATAACGGTGAAGTGTTAGAGATGGATTTTATGATTTTTACTGGTGGTATTGAGCCAAACGGTATAGTTTCAAACTTAGATCTCTCAAAGAACAAATTCGGCTTTTTGGAGGTAAATGAGTATCTTCAAAGTGTTGATGATGAGAATGTTTTTATTGTTGGGGATTGTACAACACTGTATGATAAAGAATCCAATCGTTTACCTCCTACGGCAGATATAGCAGAACAAATGGGTATGTTGGCGGCAAAAAATATTATAAGAATAAAGCAAAAAAAGCAGTTGTTTAAAAGCACCATTAAACCACGAGGAGTCTTGATTGCACTTGGTAGAAATTATGCCTGCGGTAAACTTTATGGTATTCATCTAAAAGGCTACTTAGCTCACTTTATAAAAAAAAGTATAGAAAAAATATATCTATTTCGTTTAGACCAACAATCAAAAAGAGGATGTGAAAAAATATTTTGTGCTCCACAAGATTAATTTAGTAAGTTTTTACTATAATCTTTTTATGGAAATTTTATCAGCAACACAACTTTCCCATTCATTTGACTATAAACTTTTTGAAGATGTGTCTTTTTCTCTGAATAAAAAGGAATCTATAGCTATAATCGGCATAAGTGGAAGTGGAAAATCTACTTTATTACATATCATCTCTTCATTGTTAAAGCCGCAAAGTGGTAGTGTTAAGCTTTTCGGAGAAGATATATATACTTTAAAACAAAACAGATTAGCACAAATCAAAAGAGATAAGATTGGACTTGTATTTCAGTCTCACTATCTGTTCCGCGGTCTTTCTGCTTATGAAAATTTAGAGGTTGCAGAGATATTGTCACAACAACCTATTGATAATAATTTACTAAAAAGACTCGATATTGCACACTGTATGAACCAAAAGGTGACAGAACTTTCAGGCGGACAACAACAGCGTGTATCGATTGCCAGAGTTTTAACGAAGAAACCGCAAGTCATTTTTGCTGATGAACCTACAGGGAATTTAGATACAAAAACTGCTCACGAAGTTATGGAGATGTTTTTTGAATATTGCGAGAAGAATGATGCAGGAATGATACTGGTTACTCATGATAATCAACTCGCTCATTTGTGTGACAAAGTTTACAGACTTGAAGATAAAGAGCTAAAAAGAGAAAAATAGTATGCAGTGGGCAGTAATATTTAACGATGCTAACGTAGTTGGACTTTTACTGCTGTTTTTTCGATTTGCTGCTTTATTTTTAGCAGTCCCAATTTTCTCCCATCAGAATATTCCTATGACAATTAAAGCTGCCATGGCTTTTTTCTTTACGATAGTGTTTTATTCCTCTATGCCAGAGGTAGCTATTTCACTAGATATACCGACTATCATTTTAGCGATTTTAAGTGAGTTTATTTTTGGTTTGGCAGTAGGTGTTGCTTTGCAGCTTGCTTACCATGTTATAACATTTGCCGGAGGACAAATATCGTTTACAATGGGATTCTCACTAGCAAGTGCAATTGATCCGCAAACGGGAGTCTCAATGCCGATCATCTCTCAGTTTTTGTCTTTGATTGCATTAATGATTTTATTCTCGCTTAATTTGCATCACTGGGTACTGTTATTTGTTGACGCTTCTTTAAAAAGTGTGCCTTTAGGCGGCTTTTTGATGAATGAAGATTTTTTTAACTATACGATCCATGCGACATCAAATATGTTTTTAGTAGGTTTTATGATTGCTTTTCCAATTATTGCTCTTTCATGGCTAGCGGATGTAATCTTTGGAATGTTAATGAAAACAATGCCTCAGTTCAACCTTCTTGTTATTGGTTTTCCAATTAAAATTATGGTTGCTTTTGTAGTCATCATAGCTACTATAACGGCAACTATGTTGATTGTAAAAGGGCAGATGCAAGAGGCTTTTAATACCTTAGAGATGTTTTTTTAGTTTTTTTTGATACAATACAGTGATTATTGAAATGAATATAATCTTAGATATCTGTCGAAGGAAAAACAAGTGAAAATCTTACTTTTAAATGATAATCCAGTTGTTACTAAATTAGTTACATTAAGTGCCCAAAAAACATCAGATTCTTTGGATGTTATTGCAAATGTAGATGAAATTGAAACATCTGAAAGTTATGATTTACTTGTTATTGATGATACAAAATATACAGACGGTCTATTAGATGAAATTTCTGAAAAAGTGAATTATGTTAAAGCACTATTTATTGCTTCAAGAGATGCCGAAAAAGCTGAAGGTTTCTCAGCAACACTAAAAAAACCGTTTTTGCCTACAGACTTGGTAGAGTTATTTGCAGTTTTTGGAAAAGAGATTGCAAGTGGAGCTGAGGATGTTCCTGTTGAAGATGATAGTGATGAAGAAGAAGAGTTTGTATTAGATCAAAGTTCATCACATGATGAAATACTCGATTTAGAAGATGAACTTGATGAACCGTTCAATGAAGATTTGGATTTGGATGATGAACTTAATGAGCCTTTTGATGATGAACTTCCTGATTTAGATGATGAGTTTTTACTAGATGATGAAGAAACTCAGGGAGAGAGTGTTTTAGATTCTGAAGAAGCACAAAAAGTGAAAGATTTACTAGATGAAACAGAAGATGATCTAGATATAGATGAAAATTTTGAAGAGCTAGATGAATTAGCTATCGATGAAGAGGAAACTTCAGAAGAGGAAGAGCTTGATCTAGATGCACTGGCAGAGGAGATAGCTGAAGAGACAGAGGAAGAGGCTGTTGAAGGTTTAGAGGAACTTGCAAGTGAAGAGGAGTTGCCTGAGGATCTTGAATTACCTGAAGATTTAGATGAAGCAGAAGCAGAGGAAGAACTCGATATTGATGCTTTAATGGAAGAAGTTAGTGCAGCGGCTGAAGAAGAAGCAGAAGAGCCAGCAGATGAGATAGAAGATCTGGATGCAACATTTGATGAAGAGCTGGATGAAGAGTTTGGTGAAGAGGAAACTTCAGAAGAGGAAGAGCTTGATCTAGATGCACTGGCAGAGGAGATAGCTGAAGAGACAGAGGAAGAGGCTGTTGAAGGTTTAGAGGAACTTGCAAGTGAAGAGGAGTTG
>JBFEUD010000120.1:0-5082 GCA_041547625.1 Sulfurimonas sp. | reverse complement strand
CAATTATAGGGTCAAAAAGTACCCCTTTATTTTCTTCAATATATTTATATATATCATGTTTATTTTTTAAACTGTTATCTGTCAAGGTATATCTTGAGTCTAAAAGATCTGCAAAAGCAATTATTTGTGACATTAAAGGTATCTCATCACCTTTTTTCCCAAAAAAACCGCTTCCATCATAATGTTCATGATGGTATAAAATTACATTTTTCGGATTTGTCAAAAAAGGAAAATCGCGAACATTCTTTTCACCTATTACACAATGATCCTTGAGTTGTTCCAATTTATAAAACTCTTCTTCAATAAGATCAGTTTTGAGGGCAGCTTCAGTTAAACCGTTATCGTGCATAACTGCCAAAGAAACCAAGTCAAATGATTCTTTTGAATTTAGTCCTAAGATCTTTGCTAAACGTAATGAGATATACGCAACCCTTTTAGAGTGAAAGTTATGGGCACCCAAAAGCTCTTTTTCGACAAGATCCAAAGCAAAACTTATGCTGATTAAAAATGTATTTAAATTAAAATTTTTCATCTAAATAATATATCATATAAATTCTTAAGTATCCACTATACTGTTAAATATCGTTTATAAAGAAAATTGTAGATTGTTATTTGTTATACAAAAGTGATGTGTAGAAGTAAATTAATTCTAAGTTGAATTCATCTTACCTAGATTTTGTTAATCTAGATAAGTATATTTGAAAATTTTAAAAGATATATTTGATTCCTGCATAAATGCTCGAACCACGAGCAGAATCTATTGTACTGTCTTCATACTCTACAATACCTTCATAATGTTCATTTATATGATACTCAAGACCTGCACCAAATACCACACCGTTGTCTTTCTTTGTTTTTTCGCTTGTTTTTTCATGTTCGAACTCATAACCTGCTTTTCCCATTAAAGCAAAAGCGTGAGAAAGGGGTAGTGTATATGTTACATCAAGTGCATATGTCCAATATTTTGCTGAAAACTCTCTAATCTCTCCAGCATTATTCTCTCTAATATCATTTTTACTGTATGAAGTGTCAACTTCTACGGCAAAGTTATAAGGAAGTGTATATCCTACGTCTACGCCTAATCCTTTACCACTTTTTCCTTTAAGGATAATTCCACTCTCTTCTTCTATAGTTTTACCTGTAGTATATAAGCCTTTAGCTACTACATATACTTCACCTGAACTTTTATGCTCTTGTGCTTGCAGTGCAAATGAACTCATTGATAACAACAATGTTGCTAATGCAATTTTTTTAATCATATCTTCTCCCTTGATTAATAGAAAAAAGATTATATTAAAAAACAAAGCAAGATTCTTTACATATTTTGTCAATAAAGTTATCTATTATTGTTATTTTTATGTGCATTTTTTGCCAATTAAATCAATATTTTTGAAATTAAAGAACATGAATTTGAAGATTTTTTACTTCTATTTTTCCTTGGAGTTCATATGTGAAGAGCTTTTGTGCATCATGTTTCATTACCTCTTCATAGTTTGGATTGGCTCTGCAAAAATTCAGAAACTCATCTTCTTCCGAGACTTCCTTATTTTCTTTTCCAAACTTAGCAACAAAATTCTCTATATCATAAATAGCTTTTGCCGTTCCGTCACGTAAAAGTTTATTGGTAGCTTCACTCTCCCCTAATCTATGAGGAAAGACATAAACCTTTTTCCCCATTTTGTGTGCATACTCTATACTTCTCATAGTCCCGCTGTTGAGATCTGCATATGCAACTACCAAAACCTCTCCAAGAGCTACTATCAGTTCATTTCTTAGTGGAAAATTGTATTTTTTTGAAGATACTCCGGCTTCAAATTGACTAAGAACCAAACCTTTTTGCTCTATATCGGAAATAAGTGTCTTGTTGATTGAAGGGTAACGAGTATCTAAGCCTGTTCCCGCTACCATAATAGTGTTTGACGCCCCGGCACTTTTGTGTGCGATGGCATCTATCCCTATAGCCCCGCCACTTACAATTTTTACTCCTTGAAAAGAGAGTTTTGAACAAAGTTCATGTGTTAAATTGCGGGCATACTGATTTGGTTTTCTACTACCGACGATAGATATTTTTCTTGACTGCAGTAAATCAAGATTTCCAAGATAATAAAGCTTGTCTGGATACTTTTTCATATCCTTCAGCTCATCTATTTGAAAATTTATTGTTTCAATCATCACTAATAGATATCTTTTACCTGTACAAGCTGTACACTTCTGAGTAACTCTTTTGATTTAGCTAATGCTTGCAGCGTATTTTTATGCGGATGTCCTATAGCTATGGCTTTTCCATGTTCTTGTGCAAACTTTACAGCCTTTTTAATCTGCTCTTTAACATACTTTTCCTCCATATGATGGTCAAGGAATACATCTCGTGCTACGTATTCAATACCGTAATTCTTAGAGACCTTTGGAGCTTGAGTTTTTGCAGTAGTTCTACTATCAATAAAATTAACACCTTGTTTTTTCAATGCAAAAAAAAGTCTATTCATAGCGATTTCATTCGATGTAAACTTACTGCCCGTATGGTTATTTATATATGTAACTTTAGGAAATAGAGTTTTGATCTCGTGAACTCTTTGCATGATCTCTTGCTGTGTGTCTCTTGCATGTAGTGTATATGGTTCCTCTTTAGAAAAATGTTCAGCTTCCATTGGAAGATGCACCATATAAAAATTTTCTTTTGCAGCTAATTTTGCAGAGTTTGGACGTGCTGAACTAGGTGGTAAAAATGACATAGTAATCGGTATGTTTAAAGATTTTATAGAGTGTACTTGCGAACTTGTGCTTACATCGTCTATGATAATTGCTAGTTTTGGCTTATGTGTGATCACAACTTTAGGTTTTTTTACCTGTTTTGGCGGATTTACCAACTCTGCATCATCTATCTCGTGAGAAGCAGATGTATATGTTTTAGATTCTTTTTTTAAAACCTCTTGCAATCTTTTTGCCACATCTTGTTGTTTATGCGTTGTTTTTTCCAGCTTTGACTGCAACTCTTTAGTTTTTTTCTTCTCTTGAAGAATCATTGTTTTATTTTGCTCTTTAGCATCTTTAAAACCGAAATAATACCCAGCGACTAGTGAACTCAGCATTAAAGCAACTATTGCTAAGAACCATGCGACATAAGTTAAAAATTTTGAACTTTTTGCAGTGCTTTGCTTTCTTTTTCTTGTAGTTTTTCTTGCCATATTCTTTATAACTTTACATCTAATTTTTTGAAACTATATCCTAAAAAAATTAAATCGTTAAAAAGATGACAATTTGTCATAAAACTAATCTATATAGTATATGTTGTCTTTAAGAAAAACTTAGATATAATTCCGAGTTCCTTTCTCTTTGTAATACTGTTAATTACAGATATTATATTTAGATCCGAAAGGGAAACAAAAGCCGTAACTGGCAATACCAAGAGGAGATCATACGTTATGAGAAAATACGAAAACTTAGTAATCGTAAAACCTACATTAACTGCTGAAGAAATTCAAGCTAACATCGCTGCAATCGAAGAAGTAATTACTTCAAACGGTGGTGAAATCGCTGCTACAGATGCAATGGGAATGAGAAAACTTGCTTACCCAATCGCTAAAAATGAACGTGGTTATTACCATGTAATCTATTATACAGTAGAGCCATCTGCTATCGCTGAAATTGAAAGACGTTTCCGTATCAATGAGGAACTTCTTCGTTTCGTTACTATCAAGTACGAGAAAAAAGCTGAAACAAAAGCTTGGGATGCACTTGTTGAAAAAACTAAAAATGCTCCAGCTGCTAAAGCAGAAGAAGCACCAGCTACAGAAGAAGCAGCTGCTGAATAATTTAAGGAAAGCTTATGTTCAATAAAATAATCTTGGTTGGGAACTTAACGCGCGATATCGAACTTAGATACTCTCAAGGTGGTAGTTCAATTGCGAAATCTGCAATTGCTACAACTCGTAAATTCACAAGTAATGGTGAAAGAAAAGAGGAAGTATGTTTTGTTGATATCACTTTCTTCGGAAGAAGTGGAGAGATCGCAAACCAATACCTTCGTAAAGGAAGTAAAATCCTTGTAGAAGGAAGATTAAGTTTTGAACAATGGGTCGACCAAAATGGACAAAAAAGATCTAAACACTCTGTTATAGTTGAGTCTATGCAAATGCTTGATGCCAAAGGTGCAAATCCTACGATGGGTCAAGATATGGGACAACAACAAGGTTATGGTGCGAATGATTACAATGCTCCTACTCAAGGACAGCCTCAATCTTACCAAGCGCCACAAATGCAACAGCCAAGTTATGAGCAGCAACAACCGATGCAGCAAAATAACTACGGTCAAGCTAATCAAGGTTACTCTCAACAAGCTGCGGCTCAACAAAGTAGAGAGATGCCTAGTAGCAACTCTATACCTGAAATAGATATAGATGAAGATGAAATTCCATTTTAGAAAAAAATAGATAAAAGGTAATAACATGTCAGAAAAAAGAAAATACAAAAAAAGATATTGTAAATATTGTGAAGCAAAAGTTGACTTCATCGATTATAAAGATGTAGCAAACTTACGTTTTTCTCTTTCAGAGAGATATAAAATCATGCCTCGTCGTTTAACAGGTAACTGTAAACGTCACCAAGATATGGTTTCTAACGTTATCAAACGTGCTCGTGCTGCTGCACTAGTACCATACACTGTAACTCGTAAAGCAGTTGTAACAAACCCATTTGAAAATTTAAAATAATCAAATGAAAATAGACCTCTTTTGAGGTCTATTAGCTCCAAACTCTTAATTTAGGAATATTTTTTGCTTTATTTTTCTAAAAAAGTAGGCAAATGCGAAGTATTCTTTTCATCTTTTTATTCTTAACAATCACATTAAACGCACAACAAAAAAATTACTCAATCATCGTTCACAAACCTTTTGATGCAGCGCTCTTAGATATTACTCAAAACTACGATCGAACAATCTCTGCCATAGGTTTTTCAAATCAGAACGAACATACTACGCATCAATCCAGAACATATTCTGATCCCTTTGAGTATCTTGCAAGTGTTTCAGGCTCTTACGGGACACAAATGCACCTTATCCAAGCAGACGATCAAGCAAATATTAT
>JBFEUD010000119.1:0-5085 GCA_041547625.1 Sulfurimonas sp. | reverse complement strand
GTTGAACTATTCTATCATATATAAATTAAAAAATTTTATAAACCGTTACCCCACATATGAAGCTTCTTTGCCATCACTAGATCATACCCTTCTACCACACTGTCAATATAGTTCGGGCTGCGAAATTCAAATCTGTCAAGCATATCAATCGTCGCTTCGATATTCATCACCCCTTTTTTCTCCATTATAATAATGTGAGCGGCATTCGCTAAGGTTGTGTAGGCAATTTTTATGAGTTGTTCCGGTTTTGTATGCTTAGAGAGGAGCTCTTGAAAAATAACGACATCATTATCTCTAGGAAGTGCTCGAAATGGTTTTAAAAAGTTATCTACCTGTTGTTTTTTTTCAACATCAAGGGCATCAAAAGCCTCTTGATCTTCAGTATAATAAACAACTCTTAACTCACCGTTGACATTTTGCATCAGCTTCCCTAGAGCCGTAGTAGTATCGTCAGGATTAGTGGTAACTTGCATATAGCAGTTACCAGGGAGGGGATTAAATAGTTCTAAAAACTGATCTAATTCCATAAATATAGCCTTTAAACCGCCATATCGTGTAGTTCGCGGAATAAAAACGCTTCTACGATATCATCGATACTTCTTTGCGTATGTGCAACAAGAGGCATCATGTTGTATTCTAAAAACGGCATAGGGTTTTCAAAGTCATTAATGAATACTACAGCTTCAGAAAAATTATCAAATTTATCAAAAGCATCCGCATGTAAAACTTCAACGAGTTCACCCTCTTCAATTAACAGTTGTGCCCAAACTTTAGCATCTGCTACACTTACAAGTGATGCTTCTTGAACATTATCACTATCCATCGGCAAAACAATATACATCTCTATTTTTTCCCTATTTTTTTCAGATTTAATTTTAATTTTTCATTATCCATTACACCGATTTTATGGCTTAATACATCAGATGCGATTTTTTTTGCATTTTTAAGTGAATGCATTTTGTATGTACCGCATTGATATACATTCAGTTCAGGAATATCTTTTTCAGACTTTACATTCAGTACATCTTCCATAGAAGCTTTCCATGCTTTAGCTACTTTTTTCTCTGAAGGTGTACCGATTACAGACATATAAAAACCTGTTCTACAACCCATTGGAGAGATATCGATAATTTCTACTTTTTTCGAGTTTAAATGGTCTCTCATAAAACCGGCAAAAAGGTGTTCTAGCGTATGAATCCCTTTTCCATCCATTTTGTCTACATTCGGCTTATAAAAACGAAGATCAAAAACTGTAATTTTATCTCCTGATGGTGTTTTCATCCCTTTTGCACGACGAACTGCAGGTGCCGGCATAATTGTGTGATCAACTGTAAATGAATCTAGTAAAGGCATACCATTCTCCCTTTTATTTTTTAGGTATTTTATCGTGTTTTTGATTTATATAACTGAGGTTTGAAACTAATTATGTAAAATAAGCACTAACATATCCCACGACACTCTCTGTATCGTTACTTACATCGGCACTTGTTCTATAATCGATGATATGTGATTTCATGGAATGTTTTTTTGCACTAATCAGCATCGCTTTTACCCCTATCATACCACAAGCTTCACACCCCTCTTCAATTTTTTCCAGATTTAAATTTTCTATAGCGTTTATACAGATCTGATCACGCAAATTTGCCTCTTTTAAAGTGTAAAAATGACTTAAATCAGTACTAATTATAATCCCTATGTCATCTTGTTCTAATAGAAAATCAATTATCTTAGAAACACTTTCAACATCAATACTTGAGTACACCAATTCAACCATAGTCGCATCTGGGATATAATATTTTAAAAATGGAAACTGCACCTCTGTCGAGTGTTCTTGATGTGCTTGGGCAATACAGCCAATTTGAAAGTTTTCCTGTAAATTTTTCACTATCTCTGGATCAGATTTTAAAGGACCAAACGGAGTATCGTACTCTTCATATTCACACAAACTTATTCCATTAAACCCTATCCGGTGAGAAGGGCCTATAACGACAAACCTCTTAATAGCAGAGTTTTGTAAAATCCTATAAGCAACATTAGCAGTAAAACCAGAATATATATACCCAGCATGGGGAACTATTACAGCTTTACTCTCTGTATCTATCAGTGAAAAGTGTTTTTCAAATACCTTGTTAAAATACTTTAAGTAACTCTCTATTTCCTCTTGGGATGCCGGATAAAAACTCCCTGCTACACTCATAGCCCTTTTCATTGCCAAACCCCTTCGACCAATTCCCCACATTTACAACATCTAGAGTCTTCTAAACATACTACTTCCGTACTATAGCCCTCTCTAGCTATAACCTTTGCTCCGCATTTTGGACAATATGTACTTCCGTCATTTATTACATTACCGAGATATACATATTTAATTCCGTAACTATATGCTATATCTCTTGCTTTTTGCAATGTTTCAATAGGGGTACTTGGAGTATCTAACATCTTATAATCAGGATGAAAAGCACTAAAATGCCATGGAATATAAGTACCAAGTTTAGACGAGATAAACTCTGCCATCTTCTTTATTTCCTCTTCTGAATCATTTACACCCGGAATTAAAAGTGTTGTGATCTCCAGCCATATATCGCTTTTTGCAAAACGTTCAAGAGAATCAAGCACACCGTCCAGATTTGTTTTAAGTACTTTTTTGTAATAATCGTGAGAGAAACTTTTAAGATCAATATTTGCAGCATCTACCCAACTTTTCATATCCTCCAGTACTTCATGCGATTCATATCCGCTTGAAACGAATACATTTTTCAAACCGTTCTCTTTTGCTAAAACTCCTATATCTTTTGCATATGGATACCAAATAGTTGGTTCATTATAGGTGTAGCTAATACTCTCGGTATGATGTTCAAGTGCCAAAGCGACCACCTTCTCAGGTGGATAATCAGCAGCTTCATTTACCTCTGTAGTTTGTGAAATTTCATAGTTTTGACAAAATGGACATCGAAAGTTACATCCCACAGTCCCTAGAGACAAAGAGCGTGAACCGGGTAAAAAATGGTATAACGGTTTTTTCTCGATAGGATCTATGTGTACAGCACTTGGATGTCCATAAGTTGTATTTACAAGTTTCCCATCAATATTATAATTAATACCACATATTCCATGTTTGTTCTCTTTGAGTGTACAATAGTGTTGACATAAAACGCATGTGATTGCGTGTTCATCTTTAGAGCGGTAGTATTGCATCGAATTTCTCCTCTATAGCTTCTACTCTGTATCTATACATTTTTGGATGATTTACATAAACTGAAGGTGTAAGATTTGCTTTGTATGATAGGTGTTCTAAAAACAACTCTGTAGTTGCTAACTGGTCCCAAACCTGTGGTAAGAAAGTTCCCTGATGTCCATGATAGTTAATAATTAAGCCGTCTTTTTTTGGTTCTATTTTACTTACAAGATCAGCATAATCACTATACTCTATCAGCTCCGGTGAGCTGAGTAATGAAACTTCGAGATTAATGCTGCTAAGTTCTTTAGCTTCCAAAGAAGAAAATCTCGGATCACGAAAAGCAGCTGCATAAGCATTATCAAGAAGATCTTCTAGAAGTGATTTATGAGCTATTGTAGAACCTATACAGCCTCTTAAATCTTTATGGGAGTGCAATGTGACAAAACAAGCACCCTTTTTTTCTAGAAAGGGATATTCTTCCACCAATCTCTTCAAATCAAAGCTATAACTTTGGTCTAACTCTGACAATATCGCACTTTTTGCAATTCGTAACAATATTGGATCCAACATAAAAAACCTCCAGTTGTGGAGCTATATGAAACAATTATAGTACAAAAATTAAAAAAAAAGAAATAGGAAAAAGTTTTTAAGAGAATTATTGAGAAGTTTTAGGTTTGGTAAAGATTGTGTTCAAGAAGCAAAAAGGCTAGACTAAAAGCCTGCCGTTTGCTTTTGAGTGCAAGGTTTGCTAAAAATAGAATTTATCTTAAACGCGTGCTTCTTCACGACGGTTTAAGTACTCCCAGTTTTTATCAACTCTCTCTTGCCACTCTTTGATAAGGTGTTTGTATTCATCTTTGAAAAGGTGTTTGAAACGACCTTGAGCTGCAAGATATTCTTCAACCGGCACTACATTTTTAGGACGGTAAGTGATGTTTAACTCATGTCCGTCAATGATTTCATATAGTGGGAATACTAATGAATCAGTTGAAAGGTCTGTTAACATCATTGTATCTTTTGGATCGAATTTCCATTCAGTTGTACAAGGTGATACAGCATTGATAAATACTGGACCGTCAACTGCAAAACCGTGTTGGATTTTTTTAACCATATCTTTCCATTTATTTGGAGCAACTTGTGCTGAATATGGGATACCATGAGCAGCCATAATAGCTACCATATCTTTTTTATTTTGTTTCTCACCGTAAGAGTGTGTACCTGCCGGAGTTGTAGTATTGCTACCACCGATTGGTGTAGAAGATGAACGCTGTCCACCAGTGTTTGCATATACTTCGTTATCTAATACAACGTGCATGATGTTGTGACCACGTTCCATACATCCAGAGATCCATTGGAAACCGATATCGTAAGATGCACCGTCACCAGCGAAAGATACGAACTTAGGGTTACGATCTGGTTGTTTTAGGCGACCTTTTTTAGCTAATGCCTTATGCATAGCTTCAGCACCTGCAACTGCAGTTGAACCGTTCTCGAAACCGATATGGATCCAAGAAGCATCCCATGAAGTATATGGATAAACTGCCGTACAAACTTCAAGACACCCTGTTGATGCTGAAAGTACTAAGTCATCGTTTGTAGCATTTAAAACTTCACGAACGATAATAGAGTGTGCACAACCAGGACAAAGAAGGTTAGCACCTTCAAATCTGTCTGCTGAAGTTGAGAACTCTTTTAAGTTTTTAATTTTTTTCATTTCACTCATGATACAATCCTATAAAAATGATAGTTTCGGTCCACGAACACCGATAAACTCTTGTAATGGAGTAGTAATTTTACCCGCATCTACATTTGCTTGAAGCTCAGTATATAGGTCTGTTAAATGTTTCTTAGTTAAGTCACGTCCACCAAGACCATAAACTTTACCAGAAAGCATAGGGCGTGTTTCT
>JBFEUD010000118.1:0-5093 GCA_041547625.1 Sulfurimonas sp. | reverse complement strand
TCTGCATGAGTATTAAATTGTTTGCAAACTGTTCTTGCCTCTGCTATCGTTAATACAAGGGTAATAAAAGTTAAAAATATTTTTTTCATTTAATTGTCTTTTTAAAAATTAGTACTTTCATGGAAGAACTTTCCATAAAAATCTAAATTACATTTTAAGGTACCATGCAATGTAGTATCAATATAAAAGGCTTGCCCACTAGAATGAACTTCTCTGTTCTCTATAACTCCAAGTAATGTCCCGTTATGTGCATAAGCTTTACAATTAAGCTTAGCTTTACCATCTCTCCAAAACACTTGTGTACCTGATTCTCTACTATGATATGTTATATAAAGTTCCAAATATCCTTTGTGTAATCGGGCTGATCCAATATCAATGTAATCAATACTTTTCCTTTCTACTGGTTCTCCTGTAAGATTAATGTATCGAATCGATCCTTCTTTCTTTTTCATTTCTAATAAAGCTTTTTTTCTTGCTTCTTCTTTTGCTTTTTTTCTTGCTGCTGTTTCTTTTTTTCTTGCTTCTTCCCTTGCTTTGTCTTTTGCTTGATTGGATTTTCTAGCTTCTTGTAACATTCTTTGAAACTCTTCATCATCATCTAAAGAGTTTGCAAATAACATACTTATCAACAGTAAAAAAATTGTTAAAAATTTCATATTTTTCTCCTTTTTTTCATATGTAATGTTGTCTTAATTATGCTTGATTGAGTATTCTTTTAGCTAACTGATTAAATTCTTTTTCTTTTGTTGGATAACGTTTTAAACCTTCTTTGATAAAAGTATCTTTAGATATTTTCCCATCCTGTAGCTTTTTTGTTAATGCTCTAAACCATGCTTTTTTCTCTTTTGTATTTAAATTTAAACTGGCATAGTTTTTATTGATTTTAAATGCTGCAGGAGGACTCTTTTTAGGATCATAAGTGCTACTAAGCTTAGGCTGTTGATATGATCTAATAGTCTCAGGTTGTTCGGCTGCTATACACATGTCACCCTTATAACTAATAGAATAAACTTTATCATCTATAATTTCAAAAGTTGTTTGACAGGAATGTTGAATATTTCTAGCTGGAGAACCACCATATGCATGCGTATAAGCAGTTCCGAACATAAAATTGGTAGCATAGTAAGGAGACTCTCCTGGAATATGTATATTTTGTATCTTGTTATATACTAAAAATTTACTTTTTCCACTTTTATATACTTGTTGTGGGATACCCCAGTTTCTTACCAATTGAGTTTCAGGAAGTCCTTTCCATGAAAGCATTCTTTGACCATACCCTTTGCTTGAATAAACTGGTGTCTGTTCATTGATTTGAGTCGAAGTACACCCTATAAAAACTAATGTACTTAAACTTGCGAATAAGAGTACTTTTATCATTATGATTTCCTTTTTTTAAAAGTTTGAACAGAGATCCGTATACTTGTCCTTTTATAATAGTATCATTTTTATTGAACAAACGAAATTACGCTTGTTGAGGTTGAAATCAATAGACGCTGATTAAACCTTCTCTCCATCCATTATTACAAACTTCTAACGCATGTCTGTTCTTCTTTTTTCAAGCTTTTTGTCTAATGCTCTTGTGTCTCTTTTTCGAAGTACCTCTTTCGCATAGGCACCCTCGACTACTTTACCGTCTTTCCAGAGTCTTCTAACTCTCAGCTTCCCGTCCTCAAAATAATAGTTCGAAACACCATTTTCTTTACCATCTTTGTATGTTTCTGATGCACGAAGTTTTCCATTCTCATTTTCTTATGCTGTTGCGCACATAGCTATTGGCAAGCACAACTGATTGCACTGCTTAAAGTGGACTTGCTGCAAGTACCTTGACCGGATACAACATAGAGTTTGTCCCCGCCAGGTAAGTTCTGTACCTTTTCGAGATACCATCTTCCACCTCTAGGACATCTTCCGCTGTCTGAATTGCTTGAGAATGACGAAGCTGTACTGATTGATGGTTCTGATCCGGCATACTGCCACGCACTGTTATATCCTGTTTTCCAGAATCCAACTTTTCTTTTTACTGCCTTGGCTTGCAAATCTTCTCCACCATACACGCTTTTCAATCTATTGTATAAAGTCAGTGATTTTTGAGCTATATCGTGATACCAACTCCTGTCTGTAGCATCAAGACTATTCCATTCATTTACAAATATCCCGGCAGAGATCTTTGCGTACTTGTATGCTTCGTTCATGCTCCCAAGATCAATGAAGTCCTGAGCAGCAAGATAAGCGTCGCCAGCCTGAACGCCTCTTCTGTATTTTTTTGTTTTGACATTCTCTACATAACTATCCAAGAGCCCTTTGGAAACGATGTGTCCTCTCCGGTGTAGTTGTTGCCAAAGATTTCTCTCTTTTTCGGTAAGTACTGCTAGTCTAGGATCTCTTTCTTTTGCTTGTTCCTGTAGCTGTTTTTGTCTTTCGATTCTAGACTTTTCTTTGTTTTTTTGTATGGTTGCTCTTCTGTTATCTACTGAACCGCATCCAACCAAAGATATAAGTGACAAACCTATCAATACTGTTAATAATATTTTTTTCATTTTTATTCCTCTGTGGAAATTCTCAATAGTTCTTAAGGTAGTAGCATGCCTTTTGATTACCACTATCACAAGATTCTTTCAGGATTGATTTTGCCTTCTCCACATCTTTCTCCACACCTTTCCCCTCTTTGTATGCTGTTGCAGCAAAGACGCATGCTGTACCAGACCCCATAGATTGAAGCAGTCCTTCATCTGTATTTCCCATGCGACATGATTTAAGATAAAGCTCCACAGCTTTTGCTTCGTCTTTTTTTACTGCCGAGCTACCTAATTCATAGTGCATGCCCAGCTCATAACAGCCATACGAAGAGCCATTTTTACATTTTTCTTGTGCATTTTCAAAGTCTCTCTTCTCTATTTGAGACAAACTCATATCTTCATCATCGTAATCGTCCCATGAGTGAAGATTGACTATCATTCCCATGACAAGCACAAAACCTACTAATAGTTTTTTCATAGTTTACTCCTTTATATAATGTTATTGTGTATCTTTAAGTGTTTGCTCTACCGACCATACAGCAAAGACAGAATCCTTAAGTGTGTCTTCTACTGCTTTGATTTTTAGCTGAACAACACCGCGACTATCTCTAAGAGGTATTCTTGATGCGCCTCCAAGCCCCCCATTTCTTCCTCTCGTAGCATACGCTTCGTTAGTATTGGCAAGCGTAGCATATCTGCTAAGGTCGTCCGCTCTGTTAATAGGGAACCCTTGAAGGTTGTTCGCCCCGGTATTAATAAGAGCAAAATATGAGAAGCCTCTTCTTTTGGTTTCCAAGGCTGCGACTCTCAATGAGAACTTGATCGCCTCTTGTGTGGTTTTCACATCTGCCCGCCATTCGTCATACCTGCTACCTCTCAAGCTAACTCTGAACGTATTAGATCCGTCATCTTTTCCTACAATTCCATATTTAAGACCTTTGAGGGTACCTTCTGTGGTGTTTATCGGCGTACAACCATTAAAAACCACCGCCATCAAGACCGATGCTAATACAAGAATATTTTTCATATTACTTTCCTCCTTTAATAAATGTTCTGATCTGATCAGGTGTGTAGTCCGAACCGTTGCTTCCCACAAAAAGCGTTCTTTTGAATGCTACATTTCCTTTTGCGTCAGTGATTCTGTTAACCAGGAGATATTTTTGATCCATTTTGCTTCTTTTGATAGGCCCGTCAAGTGCCATCACTAAAATAAATGTCCCGCCGACAAGTCCTGCCGTCGCAAGAGTTGCTCCACCCAAAACAGTTGCACCTGCTGTTACACCTGCTGCAGTTCCTCCAATGAGCATTGAAGCATCTTTGTCTTTCATCACTTCTGAGAATTTATAATCCTCCCCAAAATAGATCTCTTCAACCTTTACTGGAGAGCCTATCTCTCGACTCTGGCTTGTAAAGGTAGTGTATTCCGCACTAGCCATAGCTGTTAATGCCGTAAGTGTTACTAATAACTTTTTCATTTTCATCCTTTAATTTTTATTGATAAGCTTGTTCTATTTGATTCTCTTACATTCCGGTAGAGAGAAAAGAGAGCCTTTCTTGGCACCACCTATATTCAAATAAGCAGTGTTATTCATGCCAGGCTTGAAAGACCACGGTTCATCACGGTTTACCTTAAATTCCCATCGATAATTGAGATTAAATCGCTTAGGTTTCATTACCCATGAGCTTACGATCACATATCCGCGAGAGCCCAGATCAACTTCTGTCATTCTCTTTCGTTCAAAATTTTGAGTGTCAGGATTGTAAGCTTTTCTGGTAACTCCTCTATATGTAGTTACTGCCTTGGCACTCTTGTAGGCAACCGTATATACACCACATTCATACACCTCTGTTCCAGGCTCATATTTCGCAGTATCGGGTTGGGTACATCCATTTAGTGCAAGTATAGTTCCGAGTGCCATTGTTCCCAATAGTAATTTTTTCATTTTGTTTTCCTTGTAATAATATTTTAAGTATAGCAATGAATATGTAACATTTGTGTAACATTTATAAACATAAAATCTTAGAAGTAGCATTGTGTTCTAAAAAATTAAATAAGATAAGTTGAAAGAAAATACAAATACCTAATTTTTTTGAAAATGAAAATCTTATAAAGTATATAATTTTATAAGATTTCTAGTAAAGATTATCTACTATTAACTATTTGAGATGTTTCTTTTTGCTGACCCATTAATTTCTTATATTCTTTAAGTAAAGTATAAAGTTCAGGACTGACTTTTAAAGCATTCATCTTTGATTTCGCTTTACCCTCTGGTGTTACAGGTCCTTTGGCTTTTAACCATGGTTTTGTTTTCATTATACGCTCACGTTGCATCTGTTTAAATTCTTGGCTACTTGTTTTCATATACTGTCTCCTTAGTTTCATATACCTCTACTTCAGTCACCTCTTGCTGTTCAATCCGTTTTTCGTTTTCATTTTCATCTTTTTTTTCTGAATTTTGATGAAGATGGTTATGCTGATTTGCTTCTTTGATGGAAGTAAGTACAAATAGTCTTCAGAAGCTCTTTTTCTAAGACAAAAAACTCTTTGGCTCAAAAACAAAAAAAGGCAATTTATAG
>JBFEUD010000117.1:0-5126 GCA_041547625.1 Sulfurimonas sp. | reverse complement strand
CCTAAAATATAATAACTGAATTTATCAAACTTCTCTTGTGTAAACATATAGTATGAAATTACCACTAATGCTAAACGTATGTATCCATCAAGTCCCATCATCGCAAACATCATAATTGCAAGCAATTTATAATTAAAGATGTTTTTACGATCAAATAATAGTGTATATAAAAGAATCATTCCAAAGAATGCGAATTCTAACGAATAACTTTGCGGGTACCACCAACGATATACTAAAATGTCTAAAGCTGTTAAAAGAAGGTAGATATTTTGATCTGTTTTCACGGCCCAAATAATTGACCATAATAAAAACATAGGAAGAACAATATTAAGCATATCAGTATCATAATATCCTGCCATTGTACGGTTGTAATAACTCCATGCAATTGAAGCAAGCATTGCTGCAATAAGCCCCATCTCTAAATTTTTTAGAAGCTTTGCGATTAAAATAATTGGGATAACAATTAAAGAAGAGAGAAAAACAGGTAAGTAAAAGATCACACTTTCAAAAGAAAAAGGTAAAATTTTAGCAAAAAAAGCGGTAAGAATTGCTGGTGCTGTTGTAACAGGTGTTTGGTCTATCCCTTCTCTATATGTTCCACCCAGAAGATCTCTTGCACCTTCTGCCCAATAATACCCATCATTGGTATTAATCATAAACTGATCGTTATATTTAAAAGGAGTGAAATCATTAAATTGATACACCCAAAGCATTCTCATAGCTACTGAGAATGTAAATGCTAGAAAGATATAAAATATTGTAAGTTTAGTCTCTTTTGTTAAGCTGTTCAAGTTTTTCCCTATAGTTTGAAATGTTGTGTATTTTATCATATTTGATCGCACCTTTTAATAATAATTGGTACTTTTTTAACAGTTCTTGGTGAATTTTTTCTATTTTTTTTTGCTCAATTGTCAGTTGTAATAATTTTTCCAAAGAAAGAACACGAAAACGATCCATTCCCCAATGTTTGAAACTCAATTGATCTTCATGTCCAGCATATTTTTTGATTAACTTTTCAGGTAGCAAACCAATTTGAAATTCCAAAGAAATTCTTAACCATAGATCATAGTCTTCACACACTTCTAAAGCTTCATCAAAATAGCCGATTTTTTCAAAAATGATTTTATTCATAAGAACTGAAGATGGGGCAATATTACAATAAGAAAGATTCTCTTCAAAAATATTTTGACCAATTTTTTGAAACTTTTTCGGAATTTTTATCTCTTGATTGTTTCTAATCCAAACCTCATCTGTATAGCTTACTAAATACTCTGGATTTGACTGATGAAAATCAATTTGTTTTTTTAGTTTTTCCTTTGCAAACATATCATCTGAATCCAAAAATGCTATCCATTCATACTTTGCATTTTGTATTCCGAGATTTCTTGCACTTGAAACCCCTTTGTTCTCTTGATATATATATTTTATTTGAGGAAAATCATGCTGAATTTTTGAAGTATCATCGGTAGAACCATCATCTACAACAATAACCTCTTTAGCTTGGAAAGTTTGTTCAAGAACGGACTGCACTGCTCTTTTTAAAAATTCATAGCGGTTAAATGTGGGGATAACAACCGTTATCTCCAATTACCAGACCTTTATTTCATTATAGATACTGTCACGCTCTACAGGAATAAATCCGCTATCTTTGATAAGAGCAACAAAATCGTCTAGTTCGATTCCGTTAGCACTCTTTGCGCCTGCCGCAGAGTTAATTGACTCTTTTTGTATAGTACCGTCAAGATCGTTTGCACCAAATTCCTGTGCTACAAGAGCCAGATTCACAGTTGAAGTCACCCAATACGCTTTTAAGTTCGGTACGTTATCCAGTACAAGTCTAGAAATTGCCATTGTACGAAGTATCTCATCAGCTGTGATAGGTTTTTCTATTTTGAGATAATTGTTTTCCGTTTGATAAACAAGAGGAATAAAACAGTTAAAACCGCCTGTTTGATCCTGCAATTCACGAATGCGCATCATATGGTCAATTCTATGCTCACGATTTTCTACATGACCAAAGAGCATTGTTACATTTGATTTTTTACCACGTTCATGCCATTTTTTATGGATCTCAATCCACTGTTCGGATGTTACTTTCCCCTTGCAGATATAATCACGTACTTTCTCATCAAAGATTTCAGCACCGCCGCCAGGCATAGAATCAACACCGGCTTCTACCATCATATCGAGTATTTCATCGTAAGTTTTTCCGTAATGGCGTGCTAAAAAATCCACCTCTGCAGCTGTTAGCGCTTTTACATGAAGCTGTGGATATTTGTCTTTAATCTTTCTAAATATATCCAAATACCACTCAATTCCAGTATCTGGATTATGTGCTGAAACTATATGTACCTCTTTCACGCCGTCTTGTACAATTCTATCTACAATCTCCATAATCTCTTCATGGGTCATAGTATATGGATTAGGATTTTTTCTGTTTGCTGAATAAGCACAAAATTTACATACATCAGCACAAATATTTGTCGGATTTATATGGCGTTTGATATTGAAGTATGTTTTATTGCCATGTAACTCTTTACGTTTTTGATCAGCCATCTCTCCCAATACAAAGAGGTCTTCATCGTAAAGTTTTAATGCTGTTTCAAAATCTATTCTATCCATTTATACCTTTCAAATTCCGGGAGCCTTCCACATTGAAGCCGTGATATTATCATCAACAAGCTTTAATTGAACTTCATATGCTTTTTGCCATTTTTCTTTTAATTCATCATAAACTTTTTTGTTTTCAAAATTTGGTGTATAGCTTTTATCCCACTTTACCAATTTTTCAGAAGCTTCAACCAAATTTTCATATATTCCAGCACCAACTCCAGCTGCCATAGCAGCACCTAAAGCCGTAGCTTCTGTTATTTTTGGAATTTTTACCGTATATCCAGTTACATCTGCCAAGATTTGCGACCATAGAGTACCTTTACTAGCACCTCCAGCAAAAACGATTGTATCAAATTCAACAGAGCTAAATTTTTTTATGTTTTCTAAATTAATACTTGAAACAATCGCTGCATTTTCTTCTAAAGATCGAAACATAGAAATTTTATTTGACTTCGTGCTGTCAATACTTAAGTTTAAAAAACTCGGAGCTGCATGGTACCATTTTCCATATTTCATAGCATCTGAAAATATTGGTAAAATCCCATAAGAACCGGCAGGAATCCTCTTTGCCTTTTCCTCTAAAATTTCATATACATCTTTATTCTGTGTTTGTGCTTCTAATTTTTCCAGATCACAAAAAGCATCTCTAAACCAACGCATAATAAGTCCTGAAAAAAATGTGATTCCCTCAGCTTGTGAAAGTCCTTGAACTACATGAGAATTCACACGTAAACTCATGTCTTGAGGTGGCTTCACAGATGAACTGATGTTCACAACCTGCTGCCAAAAACTTCCGCCTAAAACTGCTACATCACCCTCTTTTACAACACCGAGTCCTGCTGAACCCAATTGAACGTCACCGCCACCCATAACAACTTTTGTACTTTCCGATAAACTTGTCTCTTGAGAAGCTTTATGTGTAACTCTACCTATAACTTCTCCAACTTCATACACTCTTGGAAAGATATCATCTTTTAGACCTATACTTTGTGCCATTGAATTATTCCAAGTACGTTTAGCCAAGCTAAATATTCCCGTCGTACCACCATTACTAGGGTCACTGGCAATTACACCTGAGAGTTTTGCTAAAATCCAATCTCCGATCATAGAGATAGAAGCCACTTTCTCATAAAGATCAGGACGATTATTTTTCAGCCATAAGAGTCTTGGTAATGCTCCAAGCGCAAAAGTCTGTCCACTTTCTTGGTAGAATTTTTCTTCTATTTGCGGAAACGTTTCTTTTAGATACTTTACTTCTTCTGAAGCACGAGCATCAACATTTGCCACACCCCAAAGTTCATTGCCTTCTTTATCGTAAAGTACTATCCCTTCACGCATACTTGTAGCACTTAAAGCCAAAATATTTTGAGAAGTAATTTTAGATTTTTGAATTACATCTTGAATGCACTTACAGGTCAATTGCCAGTTTTTGGCAAAGTCAAAACTCATTGAGTTTGCGACACCCTCTTCTTCCAAGTGCGTCCACTCTTCCTGAGAAACTGCGATCTGATTTCCTAAAGTGTCAAAAAGGACAGCTCGGATACTTCCTGTTCCGGCATCTATGGCAAGTAAATATTTTTCCATTATTTTTTTAGTTTCGCCTGTTCTAATTCCCAATATTCCATAGCAAAACTATCTTTTTCGCTAATGCTTACATAACCACCTAACTTATCAGCTCTTAGTACTGCTTTCATTGTATGCTCTATAATATCATTAATAATATCAGATTCTTTTTTAGATGCACCAAACGAGATCACTGCAAGATTTTTAATGATCATGTAATTAGGGGAAGGATTAAGCATAATCTCCCCATTCTCATAACGCATATAATATTCTTCATACTCTTTGATAAAGTTTTCAATTCCTGCTTCAAGATTTGTATCTTCCATCACAAGCGGTACTCTTTTAGTTCTGATAATGTGTTCAGGAGTTAAGACTCCACGAGATGCAAACTCTTTTAAGTTTGGCTGTGAAGCATAAAATGATGCTAAAGGAGATTGGTTAATGTTGATATGGACTTCATACCCTTTGTATTTAGCAAATGTTTTTGTTATTTTTGTAATATCGCAACCGCTGTGTTCGTAACTTCTTTGTATATCAAGTTGTGCATTCTCATCTAAAAATTCTTCTGCTTTTGTAACAGCTGTAATCATTTTGTCATACGATTTTTTAGCATCATCATCAAATGTAAAAATTCCATGATTGTGTAATATAATTCCCTCGATACTATCCCAATCAAGTCCTTTTGTCATCTCATATATTTTATGAGCCAATACAAACCCAGGCATAACATAATCAACGATTAAAAAGTTTGGATATAACTTTTCTATATGCTCTTTACCCTTTACGGAATTTGAGATAGTCACCACTGAATCTGCATGCGTATGATCGACAAATTTATATGGAATAAGTGCATGTAAAATGGCTTCAACAGAAGGATTCGGTGCATCTTTATCTGTCATCGCTGCACGTTGTAAGTTCACCATATCGCTGTCACTTAACTGCTTAAGTTG
>JBFEUD010000116.1:0-5154 GCA_041547625.1 Sulfurimonas sp. | reverse complement strand
TCTGCACCGAAATCCGCAACAATAAGTTTGTTTCCGCGAGACTCTGCATCTGCTTCAAAAATCTCCCCTTGGTGTTGAGGATTGTTCATCAATGTCGTTACTTTATTTGAATAAGCGTCCCAAAGAGACTCGCCTAACATATCAGCTTTTGCCATAATTTCTTTCCTTTAATTTATTCTATATATTTTAGTGGTGATGATGAAGTTCACACTCTTGAACCTCTCCACCTTTTGTTGGTTTTTGTTTTGCATACGAACTTGAAATGCCTCTTAATCTCTCAACAGCATTTTTGAAATGAGAAATTACATAATCAATCTCAGCATCTGTCGTAAATCTTGAAAGCGATAAACGGATACCAGTGTGTGCCAGCTCATTATCAGCTCCAATTGCAAGCATAACGCTGTTAGCTTCAAGGTCTTCAGATGCACATGCAGAACCTGTTGATGCTCCGATTTGCCCATTATTTAAATCCCAAAGCATACCTTCACCCTCAACACCTTTAATAGATACAAGAATAGTATTTGGTGTACGGTTCTCTCTGTTTCCAACCGTGAAAGTATCGCTTAACTCCAAGATAGCATCTTCTAAACGGTCACGTTTTGCGCTAATAGATGCCATTTTCTCTTCAATGTTCTCAGTCGCAAGCTCTAATGCTTTTCCCATACCGATAATGTATGGAACGTTTAGTGTACCTGAACGGCGTCCACCCATTTGATCACCACCGTGCATTAATGGAGACAGTGCTTGAGAATCTTTAATGTAAAGTCCACCAATACCTTTTGGTCCATGGAATTTATGAGCCGAAAATGATAAAAAGTCTACATGTACGTCTTGAAGATTAACTGGAATCTTACCAACAGCCTGCACACCGTCTGTATGAAATAGTACACCTTTTTCTTTACAAATTTCACCAATCTCTTTAATAGGATTAATCATACCTGTTTCATTCGAAGCCCACATAACTGAAACTAAAGCAGTTTTATCAGTAATAAAAGACTTCACAGTATGAGCTTCTACGATCCCCTCTTCATTTACTGGAAGATATGTAACCTTTACACCTTGGTCTTCAAGAAATTTACAAGTCGAAAGGATTGAAGGGTGTTCAACCTCAGTAGTTACGATGTGATTTTTATCACCGTTTAAAACATGGTCAATCCATACAGATTGTAAAACCCAGTTATTAGATTCAGTTGCACATGATGTAAATACGATATCGTCATTATCGCTTGCACCTAGCGCTTTGTATGTTTGGTTAATAGCATTCATTAGTGCCGGATGTGTAGATGAACCAAACTTGTGAAGTGAATTTGGGTTACCATACTGCTCAGAAAAAAACGGTAACATCGCTTCTACAACTTTTGGATCACACATTGTAGTAGCATTATTATCTAAATATACTTGCATTTTTACCTCTTAATATTAAGAATGATTTTCATTCTTTTTAAATAAGACAAATTTTGTCCTTTTTTAGTTTTGACATCATAATAGCTTTATGGTTATGAATAGCTTAAGGAAAACTTATACCCAATTTGACTTAAGAATTAAAACAGCATATAATACCAAAAATTCCTACTAAAGAGTATTGCCATGTGCAACTTCAACGACCTCAACGAAGAAACAAAAACATTTTTAAGCCTTTTTATGAAAAAAGCTGCAGCAAGTATCGGAGGTGAGAACAACTTACTTTCATTAATAGAAGCAATTAGAGCAAAACATTCTCCTCTTGCTAGTTCCAAATCACAAGTAGCCTCCAATAAAACCATTCTAAAATGGAATAAAGTGATCTTTAAAGACAAACTACTTGTACTAGACGATATTATAGTTATGCATAGACAAGCTCAGAATAAAGAGTTTAATATTTTAGAAGAACAAAGTCTAAAAAAGAAAAAGAGGATCATTAATTTTGTCAAAACCCTTAAACCAATAGAATTTGTAGTTACACCGCAAAATTCGAATGATGGTACTGGCTTTAGTTTTGGAGTGTTTGACACCTTGGATCTAGATAACGAAATTGTAAAACTCAATCCTATCTTTTTAGCTTTGTTTTTTTGCTCTGTCGAATTTACTAAAAAAGCACTTAAGTATGATATGGTATAATCGCGCCATTATTTAACTTTTTAAGAGGTTTACAATGGGACAAACCATAACTGAAAAAATATTTTCTGAACATGTCGGCAAAGAGGTGTATGCTGGAGAAATCGTTCGCTCACCGATTGACATGGTTATCGGAAATGACATTACGACTCCTATTTCAATCAAAGCATTTGAAGATAGCGGTGCAACAAAACTGGCAAATCCTGATGGATTCTCGATCGTACTTGATCACTTTATCCCTGCAAAAGATATCGCATCAGCTAACCAAGCAAGAATCTCTCGTGATTTTGCTAAAAAACATAAACTCAAAAACTTTTTTGATGAAAAAGACATGGGAATTGAGCACGCTCTTTTACCTGAAAAAGGTCTTGTAGTTCCTGGTGATGTTATCATCGGTGCTGATTCACACACTTGTACACACGGTGCACTTGGAGCATTCTCTACAGGTATGGGTTCAACTGACCTTGCATTTGCAATGATCTCTGGCGGTAACTGGTTTAAAGTACCTGAGACTATCAAAGTAAATCTTACTGGAAAACCAGGAAAATATACAACTGGTAAAGATATTATCTTAGAGATTATCAGAATGATCGGTGTTGACGGAGCACTTTATAAAACTTTAGAATTCACAGGTTCAACAATTCCTCACTTGAGCATGGATGACAGATTCTCTATGTGTAATATGGCTATTGAAGCTGGGGCAAAAAGTGGAATCGTTGCATATGATGACATTACAGCAGAATTTTTAGCAGATAAAGATCTCGCTCGTAAACCAAAAATCCATCAAAGTGATGCAGATGCTACATACTGCATGGAATTAAACATCGAAGTAGACAAACTTGATCCTGTTATTGCTTACCCATTCTTACCGTCTAACGGTCACAGCGTTGTGCAAGCAGTAGCAGATAAAATCAAAGTTGACCAAGCATTTATCGGTTCATGTACAAACGGCCGTTTAGCAGACTTAAAAGTTGCTGCTGAAATTCTAGATGGAAAAAAAGTACACGAAGATGTAAGACTTATTGTTACACCTGGTACGCAAAAAATCCTAAGAGAAGCAACAAAACTTGGATATATCGACATTATCGTTGATGCAGGCGGTGTTGTAAGTAATCCTACTTGTGGTGCATGTCTTGGCGGCTACATGGGTATTTTAGGTGATGGTGAAGTTGCGATCTCAACGACAAACAGAAACTTCGTAGGTCGTATGGGTTCTAGAAGTTCAAAAGTTTATTTAGCAAACTCTGCTGTAGCAGCTGCTTCTGCGATCACTGGATATATCACAGATCCTAGATAATAAAAGTATAAGGAAAATGAGACTAAACTTTATGAGAGCTAGATATAGCATTTTCTTATAAAGGGTTCACATGAAAAAGTTTCTATTACTTTCAGCATTAGTTTCTACTGTACTGTTAGCCGGACAAAAGCAATATGAAATCTCTCCGATGATCGGTTACGATCTAGCGGAGGGAAACATCGGTATTAAAAACGATGGCCACTATTTAGGTGCCGTAGAGGTACAATTCAACTCTCCTGATTCTAAAATCTCTCCAGAGTTTTCTATTTTATATTCACCAAAAGCAAAATATGACATCAGCGGTGATACTGCAATAACGCGCGGTGCATTTAATGGTGTATATACTTTTGATGCCATGGACAACCTTGTCCCGTTTGCCAAAGCCGGATTCGGAATCGAAAACGTCAATAATGAAATAACTGGTAATCAGGACGGATTTTTTCTTGATGCTGGTGCAGGTCTCAAATACTTTTTCAACGAGAATATAGCCCTAAAAGCTGAAGCTCTCTATCTCGCTAAAGTTAGCGGGATCCAAAACAGACGTTTTGATAACAATCTTATCGCAATGGTAGGTTTAACTTTTGCTTTTGGAGAAACTTCTGTTGACGAAGAACCGAAACAAGAACCAGTGAAAGAGGAACCGAAAGAGGAGGTTGTAGCTGCTGCACCAGTTGACGGTGATGATGACAACGATGGAGTTCTTAATTCAAAAGATCAATGTCCAACTACGCCAACAGGTATAGCAGTTGATGATGCAGGATGTGATTTAGATACTGATAAGGACGGAATTATCAATACAAATGATATTTGTCCAAACACACCTTTAGGTGCTGCAGTAAATGATGATGGTTGTCCTAAAGAGGTAACACTCAACATCAATTTTGCAACAAACTCTGCAAACATTGAAGAGTCTTCATCTACACTACTTGATGAATATGCAAAATTCTTAACAACATACACCAACTACAGTGCTCGCATTGTCGGTCATACAGATGATCGCGGTTCAGCTGCATATAACAAAAAACTCTCACAAAAAAGAGCAGATGCGGTAGTTCAAGCACTCGTAGCAAGAGGTGTCGATTCAAAACAGCTCAGTTCTGAGGGGATGGGTGAAGAGCAACCGATAGCAGACAATACAACTGCTGAAGGCCGCTCACAAAACAGAAGAATCGAAGCTCAGATGACTAGACACTAAATGTTTAAGATTCCTTGCGTCATCTTTGCAGGCGGTAAAAGCTCACGAATGGGAGAAGACAAAGCACTTCTTCCATTCGCAAAACACAATACTCTAACAGAGTATCAACTCAAACAATTTTCAAAAGCTTTTGATGATATCTATATCTCTTGTAAATCTAAAGAGAAATTTGATTTTGAAGCCAAATTTATAGAAGATCTCAACAAAGAGCTATTTGCTCCTACAACAGCTTTTATCTCTATATTTTCTGAACTAGAGCATGATCGTTTTTTTGCGATTAGCGTCGACACCCCTTTTATAGATGAACAAGTTCTCCAAACACTGTTTGATCAAGACAATGATTCATACGATGCGGTAGTCGCTGTAGTTGATGAGCAGATACAGCCTTTGTGCGGTATTTATCACCGTTCATTACTCTGTGCATTTAAAGACATGGAAGAACAAAATATTCATAAACTGGGCTATCTGCTAAAAACCTCCAATGTAAAATTTGTCCATTTTGACGATAAAAACAAATTTTTAAACCTGAATAATAAAGAGGAATACCAAAAAGCAGTGGAAATTATTA
>JBFEUD010000115.1:0-5340 GCA_041547625.1 Sulfurimonas sp. | reverse complement strand
TTTGGAGAACGCACAATCCATAGAGATTTAACTTCACTATTATTGATAGAGATTTGATCTAAAAAGTATTGACGCTTATCCATCATACCGTTAACCATATGAGCTGTTAAACCGTCTTTTACAATTGCTGCCGTCATAACGGCTTTTTCTGTAGCACCTTTTATACTATATTCTCTAAAGTTTAATGAAACGTTTACTATTGTTGCTACCTCCAGGGCTAGCAACATAATTGTAACAATAAATAATAGTTTAAACTTTGTTCCCATACTTTTCTACTCCACTGTAACACTTTTTGCTAAGTTTCTTGGCATATCTACATCATTGCCTAATCTTATTGAAACTTCTAACGAAAGCAATTGTACCACAACCATCATCTCAAAAAACTCCAACATGTAAAATTCGTGTTTTTTTGTTGCAATAAAGTCATCAGCCTTTTCAAATTGTAACGGACTGATAGCACAAATTGTTGAATCCCGTGCACTTAACTCCTCAACATTGCTTTTTGACTTTTCATATAACATGTTTTCAGGAAGTAAAGCGATAGTAAAAAGCTCAGGATCTGCTAATGCAATAGGTCCGTGTTTCATCTCTCCACTCGGATAGCCTTCTGCGTGAAGATATGAGATCTCTTTTAGTTTTAAAGCACCTTCAAGTGCTAAAGGATAGAAAATATCTCTTCCTATAAAGAAAAATCCATGTCCGTGTAGATATCTCTTTGAAAGTCTTTTTACTTTTTCATGAATTTCATCACGAACTTTTACTGCAGCCGGAATTTGACGGATAAATTCGATCTGCTTTGCAATTTCATCATTTGAAAGTGTTTTTCTTAAATTTGCCAAATGGAGTGAAAGCATCCAAAAAATAGTAACCTGTGTTGCAAAGGCTTTTGTTGAAGCTACACCTTTTTCAACTCCAGCACGTGTTAATATTGTAGCATCTGAAAGTCTGACCATTGAAGAGTTGTCTACATTACAAATAGTTAGTGTTTTGAGCCCGGCATTTTTAGCCATTTTTAATGTTTCTAAGGTGTCTGCTGTTTCACCGCTTTGAGAAATAACGACAAAAAGTGTGTCTTGTGTCATAATTGGTTCACGATATCTAAATTCACTAGCGATTTCAACAGAGGTTTTTACTCTTGAATAGCGTTCAAAAAGATATGATGCAGAAAGGGCAGCATGATAACTTGTCCCACATGCACATAGTTTGATTTCGTTGATACCTTCAAAAAGTTCTGGGTCTATTTCCTCAAAAACTACTTCATTAGTTCCTAGTCTGCCAAGTAAAGTATCTGTAATTACGTCACTTTGTTCATAAATTTCTTTTTCCATAAAGAAGCGATATCCATCTTTTTGTGCAGAGAGTTTATTTGTAGCTAGCTTTGTAAAGTGGGATTGTTTTTCTTGTCTGTTTGTATCGAAAATCTTGATCTCATTCGGTGTTACATATCCATAATCACCGTCATCAAAATAGTTTACATTCTCACAATGGCCTATGAGAGGAGTATCTGAAGATGCAAAGTATTTTTCATTATCTTTATTTGTCCCTATAAGCATCGGTGAACCGAATTTTGCAAAAAAGATAGTATCTTCTTTCGATTTTGTTACAAGCAAGATCGCATAAGCACCTTGAAGCTCAGATACTGTTTTTTCAAATGCTTCAAACTCTGAAGCAGCAGTTTTGAGGTTTTTTTCAAACTGATGTACTATTACTTCTGTATCTGTCTGGCTTAAAAAACGTACACCGTCAGCTTCAAGCTCTTTTTTTAATTCTGCATAGTTTTCAATAATACCGTTATGAACGACGTAAGAACATTCTCCCAAATGTGGATGGGCATTTAATTCTGTCGGCTTTCCATGTGTAGCCCATCTGGTATGTCCAATACCTACAGCAAAATGATCTGTTATAAAATCTTTTGTTTTTTCTTCAAGATTAACAAGTTTTCCTACAGCTTTAAAGTTATTAAACTCTCCACTGCTCAATACTGCAATTCCAGCTGAATCATATCCTCTGTACTCTAATTCCTTTAGACCGTCCAATAAAATATTTTTCGTATCTTTTTCACCAATATAACCGACAATTCCGCACATACACCAAACCCTAAAATCTTATTTTGTTAACAAATCATAAATTTTGTTGATATTATTACATATATTATTTTGTTTTTCCATTAAAAAACTATCCCTTACTTTAAATTTGCTCGAATGGATTTTTGCGGTGACAATATTGATTCCTAGTTGCTCAAATTTATGCATTACATAAGCAAGCAATCCTATCTGATTTTTGGTATGAATATTGATCTCTGCATCAGTGAGCGAGTGTTCACAATCTATTGTAATATCCTCTTTTTTAATGACAACATCTCTAAGTTTTACCTCTTTTTTCATATCAAAAGCATCTTCAATAACCAGTTTAATATCTTCTAAAATAGTAGGATCAACATTGTGCATAAAATCTATTTTGAAATATTTTACATCATCAAATAGTGTAAAAATCTCCATAGATACAACATTTAAGTGAGCAAGTGTTGAAAGTAGGTAACCAACATTAAGAGGAATTTTTCTAAAAATTTCTATACTCAAGGTTTGATCATTCTTTACATTATAAGAGAATTTATTAGTTTGTTTTGCCTGCAGTGCAATATTGAGAATTTCTTTTGGAGAATTTTTAAAGAAAAATAGATTTGAAACGATCGATAAGAGCTTGTTTTGTAACAGTTTTGGCTGTTCTTTAAACTCTGGAAGGTTTTTTACTCTTTTTTCAATAATTATACGTTTTTTTGCATCGGTAATTCTTTCAGTGTTTTGTGCAATCTCTAAGGCACTAATATAAAGTTCTTGAAGCAGTTTTGAGCTGAAAGTTGTATATGTATGTCCACCAATTCCATCGACTCCGTTAATATCTGCATATGTAAGTACATATAAAAGTTTTAGGTTCTTTTCATCACCGACGTTTGACATGAATTTATAAAGAGTTTTTTCATTATGAATATTGTCTTTAAAGGCAACGGAACTCATCAAAATATGATGTTTGACAAGAGTAATAGCACGTGCAGTAGAATCGGCATCAAGCTGCATTTTTTTTGCAAACTGTGCAATCAGTTTAGCACCCACTTCACTATGGTCTTGCTTCCTACCTTTACCGCTATCGTGAAATAACACAGTCATCTTGAGTAAACATTTGTCCTTTTCATCCATTGCATCATAAAGTTTTTTGATGAAGGGTTCTTGAATATTTTCAAGTGCTTCTATACATTTTACAGAGTGAAGGTCCACTGGAAAGTGATGATATCCGTCAAATTGCGGGAGGTGTAAAACTTTTTTAAAATTTGGAAAGAGTTCATGTAAAACCCCCGCATCATAAAACAGTTTTAAAAATGAATAGATATGCTCTTTTTTTAGTAATCGTTTAATTAAGGTGTATGTTTTTTGTCTTAGAGGATGAGATATATTTGTATAGGTAAATTGATTTAAAAAGCCTGCATCAAATTTATAGTCTTTGTCTTCTAAATTAATTAAGAGCTCTAACAGCTCGTTAATTGGCCTAGGTGAGAGATTGTAAGAAGCAAACAGCCTGCCATCTTTTTCATAAATCCCTTTTTGCAAACGCCTATGTCGAAATGCGGTAATATTGTTTTTATCGTAAATAAATTCACGTACCATTTTTTTAACAAATATTTGTGTGAAGTTATTAACGCGCCAGCCGGCTTCTAATACTTTACTTGAAAGCTTTTTCTGTGTAGTAAATCCTAAAAGTTTAGTGACCTGAGGAACATGTTCAAGGCGTAGGGTGTCCTCTTGTTTCCCTGTAATTAAATGCAGAGCACTTCTTACGCGGAAAAGAAGTTCGAGCGCGATACGATACTCTTTATACTCTTCATCGGTAAAAAGCTCACCGCTTAATTCTTTAATGGTTTCAACTCCGTAGATCGTTTTTGCAATCCAAAAGATTAGTTGTGCATCACGAAGACCCCCGACCCCCTCTTTGATATTCGGTTCCATAGAGATCGCAAATTTTTTACGCCTTTCTTGCGCTTCTTCGATCTTGCTTAAAATATACTCTTTTTGATTATAGAGTCTCATATTATGAAGTTCTCTGCTTGCCGCATGCCAAGTAAAAGAGGAACCACAGATAAAACGGGACTCCATCAGTGCAGTACGAATTGTAATGTCTTCATTGGAAGCTTTAAAAAGGTCTTGAACTTCATGTACGCGGTGACCAAGTTTAAGCCCTGCGTCAAGAGCAAGATAAAACAGTTTTTCAATAATGAGTTCAGAGTTATAACCATGTACATCTTCATAGACTATGAGTAAGTCGATATCACTATGTACACAAAGTTGTTCACGTCCGTAACTTCCAAGAGCTACAATCGCAATAGGAATTGAACTTCTCATTGGAAGATAATTTCCAAATGTACGGCGTAGTACAGTTTTGTACATCAGTTCTATAATAGAGTCAAGCTGTTTAGTATGGCGCACTAAAAAATCTTTTCCCTGATTTTTTTCAAAAAGCTGGTGCAACGAATCTTTATACTCTTTTATGTATTGTTTAAATAGTTTTGAAAGCTCAAAGTCAGAGCCGTTTTTTTCTATAATATCTTCTATTTGTAGTAATATATCCATAGTTTAATTATATATAATATTTTGCTATAATTACTTAAAAAAACTGGATAAAAAAATGGCAATTACAAAAAGAGTAACATTTATAGCAAAAGAGGGCAGCGAAGAAAAAATGAAAGAACTTCTTGCAGCAATGGTAAAACCGAGTAAAGCTGAAGAAGGGTGTGTATTTTATGAAATAGTACAATACAAAGAGAATCCAAGAAAATTTATGGCAGTTGAAACATGGGCAGATGAAGCAGCGCTTGATGGGCATAGAGCATCAGCGCATTATGCTGTATATAAATCATCATACGAACCATATTGTGAAGATAAATATACTGATGAATTAGAGGTTTTAGGGTAGAGAATGAAAAATTTATGGGATAACAAAGTAGCTGAAAAATGTGCTGATGCATTAGACTTTAGAGTATATACATCTAATCTTTTAGGTGCTAACGATGAACTTGTATTACACGGTGGAGGAAATACATCTGTAAAGATAGATGATACTCTCTATGTAAAAGGGAGTGGTTGGGATCTAAGCAATATCCAAAGAGAAGGTTTTGCTCCGGTAAAGCTGGATGCACTCTTAGAGATGGCACAACTTAAGCAGTTAAGTGACAGCGATATGGTGAACTTACAACGTGCAGCGATGACAGATAAAGATGCACCGAATCCTTCTGTTGAAGCCATTTTACATGCACTTATTCCATATAAATTTGTCGATCATACGCATGCAGAT
>JBFEUD010000114.1:0-5412 GCA_041547625.1 Sulfurimonas sp. | reverse complement strand
TTGTAGATATAGAAGATATATCACGTGCCTACAACTTAGGGTGTTACGATTATCTCAAAAAACCTTTTCATTTGAAAGAATTATCATTAAGAATAGATAGAATTTCTATGTCGGCACAAACCCCGAGCGTGCATATGGTACTTTCAAAAAATTATAGTTACGATCAGGAACACTCAACCCTTTACTTTCAGCAAGAAGCACAAACACTTACAAAAAAACAATCACAAATAATCGATCTTTTGGCTCGTAATAGAGGTTTAGTAGTTGATTTTGATCAGTTCCAGGAATATGTGTGGAGTGAGGCGATTGTAGACAATGCTACAATTCGTGCCGAGATCAACAGACTGAAAAAGGCTCTTAAAGAGGATATTATAGTAAATGTTCGCGGTATGGGCTATATGATCGAAAAACCCTAGTTACTTTTTTACTCACTTTTAAAACTTTTATATTGATTTTCTTAATAATAGCATTTTGCTACGTTCATGCTATTTTTGTTTTTTAGCATTAGAGTTGAATACTTTAATGGGGAGAAAAAATGAAAAAAAGTATCAGTTTAAGTCTTTTGGGATTTGGTCTGATTGCAGGCGTGAATACATACGCGGCAGAAGATCTGAGTTCTATGTTTTCTGAGGGGAAAGCAAGTGGACAAATTAGAGAATTCAGCATTGTTAGAACATACAAGTTCAGTGATCCTTCAAAAGAGGGATATACAAGAAAAGCAAATGCTGTTGGTGGATATTTAAAGTTTGAAACTGCTGACTTTAAAGGTCTTAGTTTAGGTACTGCTTTTTATACGACAAATGGTTTTTACTTAGATAGTCCAAAAACTGACTATACAAAAGTTGATCCGACACTTCTTGGTCCGAACAATGACAGTTATTCAATGATTGGTGAAGCGTATGTTCAATATAAATATGCAAACACTACATTTAAAGGTGGTCGTCAAAAATTAGACACTCCGTTAGCTGGTAGTGATGATGCGAGAATGTTACCCAACTTATTTGAAGCATACTTGTTAATTAATACAGATTTACCAGATACTACGATTGTGGCAGGACAGGTTACTAGATTTGCTCAGGGTACTTTCGGTCGTGTATATAACGGCGGTATCTTAGCAGTTACATCTGGTTACTCTCTTGTAGATACTCGTGATCAAGTTGGCAGCTTCGTAAATATGGGGACATATGCATTAGGTGACGGTAAAGCAACAGACGGTGTTACTGTAGCTTCTGTGACTTACACAGGTATCCCTAACCTTAAAGTTCAATTATGGGATTACTATGCTCATGATATTTTAAATGCAATCTATGGTGAGTTAAACTATAGTATGCCGTCAGGTTCAGTAACTCCGTACGTTGGAGCGCAATTCATTAAAGAAGACGATGTAGGTGATAAATTTGCTGGAAGTGTTAATGGACTGTATGTTGGTGCAAAAGCGGGTGTGAAAGTTGCAAACTTTAATGTTTACGCTGCCTATTCACACACAAGTGAAAATGATGCTACTGATGCAGCAACGGCAAATGCAATTATCACACCTTGGGGTGGTATGCCGGCATATACGCAAGGGATGGTAACACGTCATATGTTCTTAGCTGGAACAAAAGCTACAAAAGCGGCTGTATCGTATGATTGGAAAGATTTCGGTCCAAAACTCTCTACTGCAGTGTATTATACATACTTTGATATGGCTCAGTACAACGGTTATACATATGGTGATGCTTCTGAGGCAGGTTTTGATGTGATATACTATCCATCAGTAATTAAAAACTTACAAGTACGTTTTAGAGGAAACTTTACAAACGACTTTGCTGTTGCACAAACTACGGGGTATACAACTGAGTGGGATGAATACAGATTTATCCTAAACTATAATTTCTAAAGGGGTGAAATATGGAAAAAGAACTCATTGACAAGATTAAGTCAAATGCAGATTACCAAGCACTGGTAAAAAAGAGAACATCGTTTGCGATCGTTTTAACAGTAATTATGCTTGTTGTTTATTTCGCATTTATTTTAACAATTGCATTTGATCCTTCAGTGCTTGCACAACGTTTAAATAGTGATAGTGTTACAACTATCGGTATTCCTATAGGGATTACTGTAATTGTTATTGCGTTTGTTTTAACAGGTATTTATACTAAAAGAGCAAACGGTGAGTTCGATGAACTTGCTAATAAAGTAAAAAACAGCATAAAGGAAAACTAATGAATAGAGCGTTTTTATTTTTAATTCTAGGTTCAATTGCTGTTTTTGCTAGTGGTGCAATTGAAGGTGAAGTTGCGAAGCAAGAGTTGAACATCTCTGCAATCGTAATGTTCTTAATCTTTGTAAGTGGTACTTTAGGTATTACATACTGGGCTGCTAAACGTACAAAATCTGCAAAAGATTTCTATACTGCAGGTGGTTGTATTACAGGTTTTCAAAACGGTATGGCGATTGCGGGTGATTATATGTCAGCGGCATCATTCCTTGGTATTTCTGGTCTTGTATATTTAAAAGGATACGACGGTCTTATCTACTCAATCGGTTTCTTAGTTGGTTGGCCGATTATCCTTTTCTTAATTGCTGAGCCTTTAAGAAATCTTGGTAAATATACGTTTGCAGACGTTGCATCATACAGATTACGTCAAACACCAATCCGTACATTAGCGGCGTTTGGTTCAATTGCGACTGTAATTCTTTACTTAATTGCACAAATGGTTGGTTCTGGAAAGTTAATCCAACTTCTTTTTGGTCTAAACTATGAGATCGCAGTTATCTTAGTTGGTGTACTTATGGTGCTTTACGTAACATTCGGTGGTATGCTTGCAACAACTTGGGTTCAGATCATTAAAGCGTTCTTATTATTATCTGGTGCAACATTTATGGCTGTAGCTGTAATGGCTCACTACGATTTTAACTTCGGTTCATTATTCGCAAAAGCTGTTGAGATGAAAGGGGAGTCTGTAATGAGTCCTGGTGGACTTGTAAGCGATCCTATCTCTGCTATTTCACTTGCTATCGCTCTTATGTTTGGTACAGCTGGTTTACCGCATATTTTAATGAGATTTTTTACTGTAAGTGATGCAAAAGAAGCTCGTAAGTCGGTTTTCTATGCAACTGGATTTATTGGTTATTTCTATATTTTAACTTTCATTATCGGTTTCGGTGCGATTGTTATGGTATTCCAAAATCCACATTACTTAGATATGGCAAAACAAGCAATAGAAGGTGGTTCACCAATTTTAGGCGGTAACAACATGGCGGCTATTCACTTGTCTCATGCTGTTGGTGGTGACTTCTTCTTAGGATTTATCTCGGCTGTTGCATTTGCTACTATCTTAGCGGTTGTTTCTGGTTTAACACTTGCAGGTGCATCGGCTATTTCACACGACCTTTATGCTTCGGTATTTAAAAAAGGTGAAGTAGATTCTATGAAAGAGATGCAAGTTTCTAAAATGGCTACTGTTGTTCTTGGTGTTGTAGCTATTATCATGGGTATTGCGTTCGAAAAACAAAATATTGCATTCGTTGTGGGTCTTGCTTTTGCTATTGCGGCATCTGCTAACTTCCCTGTACTTTTCCTTTCAATGTACTGGAAAAAACTTACAACTCGCGGTGCGGTAATCGGTGGTACTTTAGGTTTAGCTACGGCAGTTATCCTGGTTATCCTTGGACCAATTGTTTGGGTACAAATTTTAGGAAATGCAGAAGCAATTTTCCCATATAAATATCCGGCACTGTTCTCTGTAGTAGTTGCATTTGTTGGTATCTGGTTCTTCTCTATTACAGATAATTCGGAAGATGCTAAAAATGAACGGGAACTATTTGAAGCACAATATATTAGAAGCCAAACTGGTATTGGTGCTGAAGGTGCAGTTGAGCATTAATCAATGAGCATATTAGATCAAAGACGTTTAATCGAGTCTATTCATCCATTTGAATTGTTGAGCTCTGTCGAGCTCGACAATCTGATGTCCAAAATAGATATTGCATACTATACAAAAGAAACTCTCCTTGTTTCTCCAAGACTAGAAAGTATAGCCTTTTACATAATTATAAAAGGACAAGTCTCAGAATATGTTGACAATGAACTATACAACATATACAATCAGGGTGATAGTTTTGATGCGGACGCTTTGATCTATCAAAAAACATCTTCACGATTTGTGGTAACCGAAGATCTTATATGCTACGAGATCAAAAAAGACGATTTTCTCGATCTGATGCAAAACAAAAAGATCCAAGGCTATTTTCTCCAAGATTTTATTTCACGTCATAAACAACTCAAAGAATATCATAACAGCAGTGAACTCACACCTTTTTTAGTGGCAAAAGTTTCAGACATCTACCTTCATGAAGCATGTATTGTCACATCTCAAACTTCGATCTATGAAGCTCTGCAAAAACAAAAAAGATTCAAAGCAAGTATCATTATAGTTGACGAAAAAGAGTGTGTTGTAACAGATACTGATCTTAAAGAAAAAGTACTTTTAGGCAATGTGCAAATAGATGAACCCATTGAAACAATTGCCACTTCAAAGATGGTGAGTGTTGAAAAAGAAGAGTTCTTATTTAACGCGCTGCTTGTGATGACACATCAAGAGATTAAAAGAGTTGTCGTTAAAGACGGAGGAAAAATTATAGGAGTATTGGAGCAGCTGGATCTGCTTAGTTTTTTTGCCAACCATTCCCATTTGGTTGCGGTGCAGATAGACAGAGCAAACTCAATTGAAGATCTTCAAGGTATACAAGGCGATGTAAAAAATCTGATCTTAGCCCTTACTACAAAAGGTGTGAAGGTTCGCTACATAACTAAACTCGTCTCGGCACTCAACGAAAAGATTTATAAAAAAGCATTTGAGATGTGTGTTGATGAGTCTCTGCAAGATAAGTGTTCACTCATTGTCATGGGTAGTGAGGGAAGAGAAGAACAGGGTATCAAAAGCGATCAGGACAATGCGTTGATTGTAGATGACAGTGTAGATGTTGCATTGTTTGAAAAACCGATGATGCAACTTAACAGATTTTTACTGGATATTGGCTTTCCACCGTGTAAAGGCGGTGTAATGGTAAGCAATCCTTTATGGAGAAGAAACGTTCGTTCATATCAAGAACTTCTAGACGAATGGTCCTCATCTTTAGATGAAAGTAGTTTACAGAACTTGAGTATTTTTTTAGACGCAAAATGTATGAGTGGAAACTGTAATTTGCTAGATGGGCTCAAAGATTTTCTGTATCATAGATTTGAGGCTAGAGATGATGTTTTAGCACATTTGGCAAAAGCGACACTCAATTTCGAAACTCCTTTATCTGTATTTTCTAATTTTGTTGTTGAAAAAAGCCATGCAAATAAACTTGATATTAAGAAAGGCGGCTTATTTGCACTGGTTCACGGTGTGAGATGTTTGGCGTTGAAATATCGTATAGAAC
>JBFEUD010000113.1:0-5510 GCA_041547625.1 Sulfurimonas sp. | reverse complement strand
ATTAACACAGATTCTGTAAGCTCAATGCACAGTTTTTTTCTATCGATATTGAGAATGTTTTGTTCAAAAAATGTAATAAAATCCTTGTTATTGAGTTCGATTGCAGATACATTTATAGAAATTTTTAAATCTTTAAGAGGTGTGTTTTCCCACTTTTTGAGTTGAGCTATCGCTTTTTTTAAGATCCATTGTCCCATAGGTACTATGAGATTATTTTGTTCTGCGATAGGGATAAACTTATACGGAGATATGATCCCTTCAATAGGGTCTACTATTCTGATTAAAGCTTCACAACCTATGATTTTTCCCGAAGCGATATCAATTTGAGGTTGATAGAAGAGTTCAAAATGATCGTTTTTCAGTGCAGACTCGATCATAGCTTTAATATGTAGTTTCTCTTTTAACTCTTCATTGAGCTCATTTGTAAAAAAGTGGAAGTTGTTTTTTCCTAACTCTTTTGATTTGTACATCGCAATATCTGCATTTTTTAAAAGTGTATTTGCACTTTCTCCATCTTTTGGATAGATTACAACTCCCATGCTTGATGTAAGATTGTAAGTGACTTTTTGATGTGTAATAGGTTTAGAAAGGTTTTTTTGCAGCTTTGTTAACACTTCAACGATTTGAGTAATATCAATTATACTTGGTAAGATAATAACAAATTCATCACCTCCAAAACGTGAAATGATGTCGTTTGTGCGTAGAGAATTTTTGAGAACACTTGAGATCTCTTTTAAAACCATATCTCCATATTCATGACCGTAACTGTCATTGATGTGTTTGAAGTCGTCTAAATCAAGAAAAATAAGAGTAAACCCTTGGTTGTCTCTTTTTTCTTGGGAAATTAACCAATTGATTTTTTCGATTAAACTGAGTCTATTGTATAAGCCGCTGAGAGGGTCTTTTGTAGAAAGATTATAGAGTTTTTCCTGTTCCTGCTTCATTCTATGAAAAGTCATTTTTAATGAATAACGGATACTTTCAAGTTCTTGGATGAAAAATTGTGTAGGTGAATTTTCACTATAGTAAGCGTACTGTTTGAGTTCCTTTAAAGGGATGGTAATAAACTTTTTTAAACCAAACCATAAAAGAGATAAAAAGAGTATTGTAAACAAACCAAATAGAAGAGTATAGGTTATAAATTGCTCTTTTAAAAGAGAATCTGTATATTTAGAGTTTATATAAATATATGCATAATAGTAGTGAGGAGTTAGTTTGTCGTAAACTTTAATCAGAAAATAATAGCATTCTTCTTCAAAGATATTGTGTTCTAATAGATCAGATGTTTGAATACATCTTACATTTTCATGTAAGGGTAAAAGGTCTCTGTCAGTAGAATATAATAACTGCTTTCTTCCGTTAAGGATGTGTAGGTCATCAATAATATCGTTAGCTGCTACAAAGTTGTCTAAATTTGAAATAATACTGTTGATGTTATTGAGTAGGATGTTTTTTTCTAAAAGATGTTTCATATTGATGATTTGAGATTGAATGTTTTCTTGTAATAAAGTTTCAATGCCATCTTTTGATTTATTGTAGTAGGAATAGAATGCAATCGTTTGGTAAAGGATGGCAACTACGATAACAATGCTGACGAAAACTTTTATCGATAATGACTTCATTGGATTAAATAGGCTTCCTTATAACCTAAATGTTCAATTTTTTCGTTAAGTTCTTGTGAACGGTTTTTATTGATCCATTTTATAGAATTTAAAGAGTGTAAAAACTCTTCATAACTTATATTATCAAGATATTTAGCTACATGATGATGAACGGTCTGAGGATTTTTTTCAATCTCTTCAATAGCTTTGTCAATAATGACTTTTAACTGTTGTAATCTTTTTTTTTCGGTTTTGTATATAGAAGTTTTTGCACATAATGCATCGATGACAAGAAGAGTATCAATGTCTTTTGTAGAAGCCAGCTCTTTAAAGCCTTTTGCTTCAAGCTTACTGTTGTAAGGGCTATATGTAACAATCACTATAGCTTTATTCTCGTCATTTGCTAGATCGGATATTTGTAATTGGTCGTAATTTATATAAACAATATTTTGATGTGTTAGTCTGTTTTTTTCTAAAAAGGCTGCTAAAAGCTCATTGTTGATGGAATCGCTTTCTAAATAAGCATAGATTTTTTTTGATTTATAAAGCTCAGAAAGTGTCCGATTTGAGAGAATCATATCACCGCCGTTAGAACGATCGATTAAAATAATAGGAATAACATCTTTGACTGACTCTTTTAACGAGAAATATTCATGTTGTGTCGTAGTTACAAGCTCTGCTTTAGAAACTTCAAAAATGTCTGAGGCTTCGGCTAGTGAAACGTTTGTCACAAGTTTCATGTTAAGCTTTTGAAGTTCGCCTGTTTCTTGTGCATAAAAAAGAGGGGCATAACCGATCCATGGATTTGTAGCAATTCGGATCTCTTGAGGTTCATTAGATGAACAGCCTAAAAAAAAGACAACTACCGCTAATATTATGAATTGTTTTAACATGATCGTAAAGCCTGATTGTTTTATGTAATCATCTTAACAATAAAGAGTTTAATAATGCTTTAAAATAGAGTTTTGTACCATTAAACAAAAAGGAGTCTTCATGAGTAAGGTTTTAGTTCCTCTGGCAAATGGTTTTGAAGAGATAGAAGCTGTTAATATAATAGATGTTTTAAGAAGGGCGGAGATTACAGTTTTGGTTGCTTCATTAGATCAAAATGCATTGGTTAAGGGTGCAAACGGAATTACTATTCAAACGGATATTCAAATCAAAGAGATTAGCGCAGACTCTATCGATATGATCGTACTTCCAGGCGGATGGGGCGGTACACATGCCTTAGCCGATGATGCGAATGTGCAACAGCTTCTTAAAGAGATGGATGCAAAAGAAAAAAATATAGGGGCAATTTGTGCAGCTCCGTTTGCTCTTAATGCTGCAGGTGTTTTAAAGCCAAACTATACATGTTATCCTAGCGTTGAAAACGATATTAAATTAGATGGTTATCAAGGTGATAAGGCTATGGTTGTGGAAGAGGGGAATGTAATGACCTCTCGTGGTCCTGCAACTGCAATCTGTTTTGCTCTTGCAATTGTTAAAAAGTTAAAAGGGGATAAAACGTATGAAACGTTGAAAAACGGACTTTTAGCAACGTATTGTGAATAAAGGATTCCCCTTTATTCCCTTATAAAAACAAGATTTTTTAAACTTCTTGCCTCGTCTGCACTTTTAAACTCTTCAAGATTCTCTAATCTTTTTTCAAATTTAAATGTCGGTGCCAATCTTGCAATCATATCGATAATAAAACTGCTTTCGAGTTCCGGTGAATTTAAACAAGCCAGTAATACACATTTTTCACTTGCTAATTGCGGGAGTTTTGTAATGATCTTTTCGTAATCTTTAGTAGCTTCAAAACTGCCTCTTTGAAAACTTGGCGGATCGATGATAATCAGATCGTAAGGACCTTTTCTTTTTAGCGAAGAGAACGATTTTAAAATGTTATAGGGTAAAAAACTCACCCCTCTTGGATCAAGATTGTTGATTGAATGGTTGGCCATTCCCACTTTTAAAGCACCTTTGCTCATATCTACGTTTACGATACTTTTTGCATCACCGAATTTAGCAGCAACTGAGAAAGCACATGTATATGAAAAAAGATTTAAAACGTGTTTGTCTTTGGCGTTTTCTCTTACAAATGTTCGACCGTTTTTCATATCCGGAAAGTAATAGGTGTTTTTATTAGAAAGGAGATTGAGCTTGAGCTTCATACCGTTTTCCAAAATGATAAGGTCTTCGGGAACTTCTCCTATTAAAACTTCACTAGGAGCGCCTTGAAAATAGCGTCTTTGCACAACTAAAGTAGTGTATGCAGAGTTGTTGACAAAGCTTTTTAACATTGCAATGAGTTCAGCCTCACTATCCTCTTCAAAATAAAGCGCAACACTGAGTATGTCGTGATTAACACTATCAATTGTAAGGTGTTTGAATCCTTCGTAGAGACCTCCGCGACCGTGAAAAATTCTTTTAAATTCATCTGTAACACTCAGAAGCTGTTGTTCTAAGTGCTCTTGTAATTCTGCAATCGTCATACTTTTTCCCAAAATGTTCCTGCCGGGGTATCCATAAGCTGTACACCGTAAGCTAAAATCTGATCGCGTAATTTGTCTGAGAGTTCAAAGTTTTTCTCTTTTTTCGCTGTATTTCTCTCTTCGATTAAAGCATCGATTTTTGCTTTTGTATTTGCATCTATTCCAAACTGAAAATATTCAAATGGATTTTTTACACCAAAACCGAGTACTTTTTCTATGTATGCAAGGTTTGCCATAGTGTGACGTTTGAGTTCTTTGTGTTTTCCCGCAGTATCAAGCGTTTCATTAGCAGTTGCGATCATCTCATCTATAAGTGAAAGTGCTTTTGAGATATTGAGATCATCGCTAAGGGCTTCAAGCAAATCTTTTTGAAACTGTGTTTGTTCATCTGATTCAGCCAATCCGAAAAGACGTTTTTTGAGGCGGTAAAGTTTATCCAGTCTTTTTTTACTTGCTTCTAGATCTTCGGTATTGAAGTTGAAGTTTGAGCGGTAGTGTGTGCTTAAAAGATAAAAACGAAGTACCTCTCCGTCATACTCTTTGAGTGCGTCTTTTAGGAAAAAGCTGTTGCCCAAAGATTTAGACATTTTTTCACCGTCAATATTTACAAATCCGTTGTGAATCCAGTATTTTGCTAGAGAGTGATTAGTTGAACAGCGTGTTTGTGCCGCTTCGTTTTCATGATGTGGGAAAAGCAGATCCGCTCCGCCACCATGAATGTCAATAGCATATGGCTGGTCTTTGTATGCAAGGTGCTCCTCAATCATTGCTGAACACTCTAAGTGCCATCCCGGACGTCCGGCACCAAAAGGACTATCAAACGTTACACTACCGTCTTTAACAGATTTCCAAAGGGCAAAGTCTGCTGCATTTTTCTTAAAGCCGGAAGACTCCACGCGGTTTTGTTTATCTTCTTCGTCTTGAATACGTTTACTTAAAGTAAGATATTCGCTGTCGCTTGATGTATCAAAATATACATCACCGTCTTCAGTTTGATATGCATGTCCAGAATCTATCAGTTTTTGGATCATTGCAACCATCGCTTGTAAGTTTTCAGTCGCTTTTGGTTCAAGGTCTGGACGCTCTACACCAAGGAGATCCATCTCTTTGTGAAATGCCTCAGTGTAAAAGTCCGTAATTGTTTTGATATCTTTTTGCTGCTCAATCGCTTTTTTTATGATCTTGTCATCTATATCGGTAATGTTTCTTGCGTAAGTTACATCAAGATCGTTTGCTCTAAGCACCCTTGTTAAAAGATCAAATACTAGTGCTGATTTCGCATGCCCGAGATGTGCATCATCATAGACTGTCGGACCACAAACGTAAAGTGTTGCTTTTCCTGCAACTATTGGTTCAAATTTGAGTTTTTCTTTTTTGACAGAATCAAATAAATTCAAGTGCTTCCTTTTAGATATAAGCTTGGATAAAATTT
>JBFEUD010000112.1:0-5516 GCA_041547625.1 Sulfurimonas sp. | reverse complement strand
TTACAGAGTTTGCCGCTGAGAGTTTTGTATTTTTTTCTGAAAGTGCTGTTTTAAACTCAGTTGATGCAAATAATCTTTTTAAGGCTGATTGTGCATCATCAAATACACCGTGAATACCGATAACTTTTAAGTTTGCAGCATCTTCTGTAACCATTTGAAGTCTTTGTACATCACTTGTACCTCCATCAGGATACAAACAAGCAACTCTCACATTTGCACGGTTTTTAAACGTTTCTAATGCTGCTGGACCTGTATCACCACTTGTTGCAGCTAAAATAAGGTAGTTTTCATTGTTTCTTTGTGCAATTGATGAAAGTACAATACCAAATGGTTGTAATGCCATATCTTTAAATGCACGAGTCGGACCATGATAAAGCTCACTTACATAAAGATTCTCTTTCACTTTTACTACAGGAACAGGATTGTTAGCATCGTCAAACTTATCATATAAGTTTAATGCCTCATCTATTACTGATGAATCAATATCAATATTAAAAGCATCTAACATATCTTTTGCTAAGACTTTGTAAGATGAATTACGATGTTTTTCTAAAAATGCTGCACCTAATTCAGGTAATTTTTCAGGAACATATAAACCACCGTAAGAAGCAATCGGGTCTAAAATCGCTTGTGAAAATGTCACAGTTGCAGGTTTTGTAGGATCAATTCCTCGTGTTTGTATAAAGTTCATATCATTTCTCTAATCTAAATTTTTTCGCGATTATACCTAAATCTACCTAAATAATCTTATAGGGTTAATATGATACGTCTTTTTGGTTACTTCAAAGACAAGCTCATCTTTTACACGACCTATCGTGTATCCTTTTTTAATCTTTTTACCCTTTTTTATATTTGGAGCAATTTGTGAAAGATTTGCATAGATAGTATGAAGTCCAGCATCATGTTCAACAATAACTATATTATCTAAAACTGCTGTCTTATCTGCATAAATCACTTTCCCATTAAATACTGTTCTAACTTTAGCATCCGGCTTTTTAGGTTTTAAAGAGATCGATTCATTAAAAATCTTAATTCCATAAATAGGATCCGTATATGTTCCATAATTTTTCGTAACTGTATAGCCGTTTAAAGGAGCTATCGTCTTTGGACCACTATATTTAATAGTTTTCATTGCCTGATAAGAGCTACCGTGTTTTTTCACTTTTGGAAGATTTTTATCCTCAACATAAATCTCTTTTTTCGCTAATGCAGCTTTACGCTCTTTTTCCTGCTGTGCTTTTTTTTGTTGGTCTACTTTAATGATATTAAGTTGTGAAAGTGTATCTTTTAAAGCATTTTGTCTTTTTAAAAGCCCTTCTAACTCTTTTTTATACGATACTTTGGCAGTTTCTAGTTTCTTTAACGCTTTCTTATTTTCCTCCTGCGTTACTAAAAGCTTTTTACGTTTATCGTCTATCTCTTTAATTGAGCTCTCTAAAGAGAGTGCATTTTGTTGTAAAAAATCTATATCTTTTGCATTTAATACAAAAGTATCACTAAGATCTTTTGCTTTTTGCTGTGAAGCTTTCAACATAGACTTTAATACTTCCAACTCAATTAGTGAATCTGCATCACTTTTAAAATCTTCTTGTAAAACTATCGATAATGAAACACTTTGTGCAATTACAAAAACAAGTTCTTCCTCTATTTTCTGTTGTTTTTGTTTTAATGTCTCTTGTTGTTTTCTTAACTCTTCAAGCTGCTTACTACTGTCTTTATAACTTGTAGCTTTAGATGCCAGTTCAGCTCTGAGTTCTTGTAAGTATTGTTCCTGCTTTGAGAGTTCCTTTTTTTGTTCAATAATAGCTTTAGCAGTTTGAGCCATTTTTTTATTGATCTGAGAATAGTTTTTACTGTAACTGCTTAGTTTTTTACTAGTGGTTTTAATTCTCGAATCTATATCACTAGCAGCAAGTAATAAGGAAACTGATACAACAAAAAGGAAAAACAGTTTGTTCATTATACCTCTTCTTTATGACCTAAAACAACAAACATTGCCAGCATAATCGATACAGATATAGAAACTCCTAACATCAGTAAAAAATCATATGCATGATCAAAAAATAGTATTTTTATACCTATATGTTGTAACTCTTGCGTAATCATCGGCATTGATTCTATATACGAAAATATAACAAAAGCTAAAAAAGATGCAATTAACGCATCTACAATTGCTAAACGAAAAAGTACGGCTGAACGAAGCCATGAAGGTGCACCAAAAAGCCCCATAATACTCATACGTTCATTATGTTTAAATTGCCAGATCCTTAACTCTTTAGAGATTAATAATATAGTTACTATTGCAACGGTAAACGCAAATACAGTAATAACATTTTTAAAAAGTAAAAGAAGTCTGTAAGTAGTATCGTGTGTTTTTTCAAAAGTCTCCACTTTTGTAATATATCGATTACCTAAAAATGACTTTGTAAGTTTTTTCAGCTCAGCAGGACTTGGATAATGTTGTAATGAGACTTTATAAAACTTTGGCAATGTAACTTTTAACAACTCCATATTAGTCTTATTGATGCCGGCATTAAGTTTTTTAATAATATTGTCAGGAGAGAGTATTTCTACATTTACAACAAGAGGATTAATTGCTATAAGCTGTTTTGTTTCTAAGTTTTTCTCACTTACAACAACTAAGGAGTAGTTATGTGCCAAATTTTCTTTATAAGTATCTATAGCACGTTCTACAATGATAAATACCTGTAAAGAAAATAAAATTCCCAGCAAAGCTAAGACTAACGATATATGGTTTTTAAAGGACTTCACGAATATCTCCAAACTCAATATGATAATGTTTGTAATTCACTTTCAGGTTTTCCGGTATATGGTGTGTTACAACTATAACCGTTGTTTTTAGCTGTTCATTTGCACCCTCTAAAAGGTTCCAAATTAGTTGTGAAGAATACTCATCAAGATTCCCTGTCGGTTCATCTGCTAAAATTAAGATCGGATTATGAGCTAATGCACGTGCCATAGCAACACGCTGCTGTTCTCCACCACTTAACTCCATTGGATATTTGCCTGCTTGATGTTTTAATCTAACGTGTTTTAAAAGTGAATCTACCTGATTTTGAGTCACTGCTTTATCATAACCGTTTATAATTAAAGGAAGCATAATGTTTTTTTCAATTGTCCATTCTTTGACAAGTTTATAATCTTGAAAAACTATCCCTAAATGTTTTCGCAGAAAGTTGAGCTTCGAACCTGAAACATTTTTCAGTTCTACTCCCCCTACTACAAGCGAACCCGACTTAGGTTTTAAGGCACCGTAAAGAGACTTTAAAAGTGTAGATTTTCCACTTCCGCTTGCACCTGTAATAAATACAAAACTGCTCGAATCTATAGAAAAACTAGCATTATTAATAATTGTTTCATCATTAGAGTACGATAAAGATAGGTTTTCGGCGATTATAACTTTATCCATTCAGAACCTCATCCAAATATTTATGCGCTTTTAAATTCATACGTGATTTTAACGGAAGTTCTGGATAATATTTTGCTTGAGAGTTTTCTACAATTACATAAAGATGTTCAGGTCTGTCAAAACTTCCCATAGAAATTCTCAGCATAACACCGTTTTGAGTAGTATATACTCTTTCAAAATGGATAAATCCACCTTCAAATCTATGCGTTTTTCCATGAAGTTTTAATAACTCTTCATCTGATAATTTTGGTGTTTCAAAAGAAAAACCACCCTCAATTGAAAGTTCTGGAGAAACTTCATCATTTGTCATAATTACATCATAGATATTTTTCTCCATCTTTTTCCATCTGTCTTCGTACTTGGAACTAATCGCAATATCTTTATTTTTATTAATTAAAAGTGTTGTTTTTGGAAATGCAATAAAAGTTTCATACGAATAGGCATAGTAGTTTTCACTATCTGTCCTAAGCTCTAATGTGCCACCCTCTTTCAGTGCTCTTCTACACTCTGTGATAAAAGCAGTGGAGATTACACGGCGATGTGGTTTTTTATCCCATGGTACAGGAAAATGCACATAAACTGCACCTACCAAATTTGACGGGACTAGTTCCATAAAAAGTCTTGCATCATAGTCAAGAACCATAACGTTATCAAGCTTTTGAATAACGACTTGTTTTAAAACCTGTTCAATTGAAGGTCTATGAATCTCAATCCCTATAAATAGTACATCGGGATTATTTGCTGCTTGGTGCAGTAAATGACGTCCGGAACCAAATCCAACTTCTATACGTACCTCTTTATCTTGAGGGAAATCTTTTGCAAAAAATTCAATTTTTTTAAGTGCCGTAGATTCATCAAGGTGGACATTTTTACGCTCTATAACATTTGAGGCAAGTACTTCAAGCTCCGCTGCTTTTGCATATGCCAGCAAAGCCTTATGTACAAGTGTAATAGATGCAGGACGAGTCAACTTATCTGTTTTTAACAATACTCTGTTTTCATCATTTTTTACAAGTAGAAAAAATGACTCTCCGTCAACAGTCGTTGATATTAACTCTTCATCATCACGTGTAGCATTATTTGCGAAAAAATCGAATTCTACTCCGTCTACCGTTTGAGGGAGTTCTATTTTTTTAAATTCTTTTATATGTAAATGTGGCATTATAACTCGTTTATATCTAAATCTTCTGTGGGTGTAATAAGGTTTTCATTACCTTTTACCTCAACAGGTTTTTCAACACTTTGCGCTTCTACTGCTTGTGCTTTTGGTGCTGCTTTGAACTCTGTTGATTCAGGAGTAACTACAACAACAGCCTCACTTGATTCAGATATGATTCTGTTTGCATCTAAACTATATACTCTATAAGTATATGTAGTATCTGGAAGCACCGCTTTATCTGTGAAGTTTGTTATTCTAATATCTCTGAACTCATCCCTTTTCGTATCAAACCAACCTTGTTTTGCTTCTTTAACGACAATATAACTTTCAGATCTTGGATCTACTTTTGACCAGTTTAATTCTATAGAAGACCCTACTAGATCTGCTTTAAATACTGCAGGTGCAGCCGGTTTTGGCAATGACATTCCCATAACACTGCGCTTTTCATGTTCACTTTCTAAACCATCTTTATCTACAACACTTACACGGTAAAAATAGCGTGCACCGTCTTTTTCAATTTTATCAACAAATGTATTGTTATGCAGTTTTGCGATCAATTCATATGAACCGTCTAAACTCTCTGAACGATACACATAGTATCTATGAAAGTCTTCTTGTGTTGTTGCTTCCCAGTCAATTTTAATTGCTTTTGGCAGGTTAGTAGTCACTCTGATATCCGTAACACTCTTTGGTAAAGGTTTTGTCACAACTTTCACCATTTGTGATGGAGTTGAAACAATACCGTCATATGTTTTCACTCTGATTCTGTACATATATACGTAATTATCTTTGAGCTCCGTATCCAGATATTCTGCACTTAGTCTGTCATTTATTGTATTAAGTTCTTGCCACTGCTCATCTTCAAGAGTTTTACGCTCTATAATATATTTTTCTACCCTTTGATTTGAATGGGGGCGCCAAATAATT
>JBFEUD010000111.1:0-5554 GCA_041547625.1 Sulfurimonas sp. | reverse complement strand
CGACTTAGCAGACTCTATGGCCTCAGAAGCATTTTTTTCAAGAGAAACTTCATAGTCACTGGCCAATATTGCACTTAAAAAATGTAAATTTGTCGTTTCATCATCAACAATGAGAATCTTTTTTTTTATATTTTTCATGAGAAATGTGATCTTTTAATTTTAGTTTTTGTAGATTGTATCATAATTTTTAGGAGAAGTTTTGTAAGAGATGCTTGTAATGAAAGTAATAACTTTCTCACTTGACATTTCACAAGGTTTGAGCAAACCGCCTTGAATTGAACTGTAATAGTTCCCGCTTATAATGTCATTGCCACCAAGTTCATTGGCATAAATTTTTATGAGTTTTCCGTTTAATAAAGTCTGTTTTCGAAAAAGATAACGTTTCTCGTTAAACCAGACATCCATAACCCCATCAGGAAGTTTTAAAAGTTTTGTATAAAATTCTGTTTCATTCATATGAAATCCTAGCAAAATAAAATAATAAATAGTTTTGAATTAACAAGAGTTTAACCAAGAAATGGGTAAAATCGCGATAATTTTACAAAAGAGTATGGATTATGTTAAAAACTTTACTAATTGAGATAGGTGTTGAAGAGTTACCGGCTGTTCCACTGTTAAAAGAACTAAAAAATATAGAAAAAAAATACGCTGATATTTTAGAAAAATACAATCTTTTATGCGAGTTTGAGTTTTACTATACACCTCGCCGTTTAGTAATTTGGCATAGAGAATTTAAAGTTGCACAAGATGATTCTGTTGAAGAATTTTTCGGTGCACCGCTAGCAGTAGCTTACAAAGACGGTGAACCGACTCCTGCAGCTAATGGTTTCGCAAAAAAATGCGGTGTTTCTTTAGATGAAATTACAACAGCTGACAAAGACGGTAAAGAAGTACTTTACTATAAAAAAGATGTAAAGGGGAAACCGTCTGCTGAATTACTTCCGGAAATTATAGAGGCATGGATAAAATCACTTGATTTCGGTAAGTCTATGAGATGGGGTTCTTTAGATGAAAGCTTTATCCGTCCTATCCGTTGGGTAAACGTACTATTAGGCGATGAACTTGTAGATATGGAACTTTACGGTGTAAAATCTTCAAAAACTACTTTTGTTCACCGTATTGCAAATTTTGATGCTGTAACTATTGAAGGTGCAAAAGAGTATTTTAACAAGCTTCAAGACAACGGTGTACTTCTTTTTCCTGAAGAACGTGCACAAAAGATTTTAAAAGATATTGAAGCACTTGAATCTCAAAACTCTATCAAAGTTGAAATTGATGAAGAGTTATTTCAAGAGGTTGTTGCGATCAATGAAAATCCAACAGCACTGCTTGGTTCATTTGATGAGGAGTTTTTGGCACTTCCACCTGAAGTTATCATCACTTCTATGAAAGAACACCAAAGATATTTCCCTGTATTTAAAGATGGAAAATTAACTAATAAATTTGTAGTAGTCGCTAATGCATATACAAATGATTTTTCAGAAGTAATTGCAGGAAACGAAAGAGTACTTCGTCCACGTTTGGCTGACGGTATGTTCTTCTGGGAAAATGACCTTAAAAACGGTCTAAGTACTGCAGGACTTGAAAAGATTACTTTCTTTAAAGGTCTTGGAAGTGTTGCGGATAAGATTCAAAGAGAGGCAAAAATCGCAACTAGCTTATTTGATAAGTTTGGTATAGATGCTTCTAAAGAAGATTTAACAACTGCCGTAGAACTTGCAAAAGCCGACCTTATGAGTGAAATGGTATATGAGTTTACTGAGCTTCAAGGGCTTATGGGATATTACTATGCTCAAAAAGCAGGTTATTCTGATGCAGTAGCCGTGGCAATTAAAGAACAATATCTTCCAGACGGTGAAGAGAGTGAACTACCGTCAACTCCATTAAGCGCAATTGTAGCACTTAGTTTAAAGCTAGATACACTATTGGCACTTTTTAGTATCGATCAAATTCCTACAGGTTCACGTGACCCGTTCGCACTTCGTCGTGCTGTAAACGGTATTGCTAGAATCGTAAATGAGTTTGGTTTTAAATTTGATATTGTTTCTGATATTAACGAACTAGCTAAGATTTATGAGAATAACATTGATTTTGAAAAACTAGAAGGGTTTATTTTAGAGCGTATTAAACGCTACTATAAAGTTAATCCTTCAATCATTGAAGCGGTTTTAGCTTCAGGTGAGAGAGAACTTTTAGCACTTGGTCAAAAAATAGATGCCCTTAATAACCTTGTAAACTCTGACGGCTTCTCGGAAGTAAGCTCAACATTCAAAAGGGTTGCTAATATCACTAAAGATGTAGATATGTCTGGAGAATTTGCGATCAATGAAGCTTTATTTGAAGACGATAGCGAAAAACAACTGTTAGCGCGTTTTAATGAAGTAACATCAAAAGAGTATGAAAACTATGAGTATGAACTTGACGCTCTTTTAGGATTAAAACCTGAGTTAGATAAATTCTTTGACTCTGTAATGGTTAATGCCGAAGATGAAGCGGTTAAAAATAACCGTAAAGCACTTGTAAGCTCAATCTACAAAGCTATTTTCAAAATAGCAGACATTAAAGAAGTTAGTATTTAAACGATGTATGATATTGCGATCGTAGGGGCTGGTATAAACGGCTGCCTAGTCGCATATCAACTTTCTACACTCGCTCAAAACGTTATAGTTTTTGACAAAGAAGGAATTGCTGCAGGCGGTAGTGGTGCAGCGGGGGCATTTTTGTCTCCAAAGTTTGCCAAAAACGGGGAGTTAAAAGAGCTTCTTAACTCTTCTTTAGATATTGCCTTAGATTTTTATACTACACACTTTCCCCAGCATATAGAACGTTATAATCTTTTACATATTGCAAAAGATGAAAAAGATGCAGATCATTTACTTTTTTGTAAAGAACACGATTCCCTTGAGCTCTTGGATAATCCACCCTTTACTCCTGAAGATGAATATATCTATACTCCAAAAAGTGCGATCGTCGATGCTCAAAGTATGTGTGAGGCTTTACTTGAAGGTATAGAGTACAAAACAGAATCAATTGATACTTTAGAGTATGTTCAAGACTGCTGGATTTTAAACAAGCATTACAAGGCGAAAAAAGTGATCTTTGCAACAGGAGCGTATCAGCATAACTTTTATGAACAGCCTTATAAAAACATACGCGGGATATGGGGTCACAGAATAGATGTAAGTACTTCTACAAAGAATGATATATCAATTCATCAGTTTGTTTCAATTTCTCCGACGAAAGGGAATAAACTCTCAATCGGTGCGACCCATAATGTACATTATCATCCTCAAACTTCAAAAGAAGCATATGACTATGATGCAGGGCGCTTAGAGCTTTTAGAAAAAGCAAATAGAACTTTACAATTAGAAGATGTAAAAGTGCTCAAGGACTATGTAGGGCTTCGCAGCGGGAGTGTTGACTATATGCCTTTAGTTGGCAGGATTGTCGATGTAAAAGGTAGTTTAGAAAAACTTACACGTAGAGAGCTTGAGCAAAAACATCCCGATTTTTCAAAATTGGTCTACCATGATAATATGTTTATGATAAACGGCAGTGCAGGGTATGGATATGTTTTAGCTCCATATTTGGCACAAACTTTGGCAAAAGCTATAGTAGACAATGGGGAAATTTCTGCCGAACTGCTTCCGGCAAGGTTTTTTTACCGCTGGGCAAAAAGTACAAAGACTACTTAAGGAAGTCTAACTCTTTTTGGTGGAATCTCTGCAAACACCTCTTTAAAAGCATTGGCAACAGTATCTTTTAGTTTTCCCCCCATAGATGGAGAAATAAAGTAAGCTATTTTCATGGCCTCATCTTCATCGTAGTTTTTATCATAAATAAATACGATCTCTTTATCCAGCTTTTTAACATGTTCAACTAAAGAGATTGCATAGTAAGGAATCATTTTATGCTCACGTTCATATTTGTGTCCCATACCGAAAAATACAAATTTGCCTGTGAGGCGAATGTCTGAGAAGTCGATGTAATTCAGTTCACGATCGAAGTGTGTAAGTTGCATAGAATTGAGTTTGTCTATATCTTTTTCAAATAGATCGAGAGTCGCTGTGAAAAGTTCTTCACGGTTGTAGTTAAAAAGGTATCTGATCTCAACCAGTTTTCCAGGATAAACTTTTTTCATAGCCGAATTGATAACGTGACTAACCGCATTGTCAGAGAGTTCTATAAACTCATCATATTTGTCAAAACCTTCATCTTGTAAAAATTTACATACTTTCATCCCTTTAGGAGATGTTTCAGGGTTTTGCAGATAGATAGTTCCAACTACGTGTTTTCTCTTTTTTTTAAGCATATTTTCTAAGTCGGCAACGCTGATCTGCTCATCAGCTTCGTTGAAGTATATATAATGCTCTACAAGGTAATCCATATCGAAATTTGTTTTGTATTTCCCAAATATTTGCATTCTATACTCCAAGCATTAAATTATTTAGCGAATTATACTAAAATATCATTATGATTTATATAGCCTTTGTTCTCTTTACTCTTTTTATACTGATTTTTGTGTTTTATCAGTGGCAATATTTTATGATTTTCTCTCCAACATATATAGAAGACAGACGTTTGTGTGATAAATGTCAGATGTTGGAGATTGTAACTGATGATGGAGTGAACTTAGAAGGTGTGGTTTATGAGCCAAAGGAGTTTTACTCAACAATGCTTTTTTTTGCAGGAAGAAGTCATGATAGTGTAGCGCTCATCCAGAAACTGCAATCCGCTTACCCTAAAACTAGAATTATCACCTTTAATTACCGAACTTACGGACTTAATAAAGGAAAAATCTCTGAGAAAATAATGTTTAAAGATGCACTTCATATTGCCAAAATTGTACATAAAAATTACGGAGATTTTTATCTTTTAGGTTTTTCCATTGGTTCAAGTCTCGCAAGTTATGTCGCTTCAAAAATGAATGTTAAAGCTCTGTTTTTAATAGGAGCGTTTGACTCTATCCCTGCAATTGCACAAAAAAAGTTTGGTTTTAGTATTCCTAAATCGTTTATACGTTATAAATTTCCCACTATTGAATTTTTAAAAAATATTCAAACACCGACATATCTGTTTGTAAGTACAGATGATGAGACTACATATATAGAAAATGCTAGAATTTTGTCTGAAAATATAAATAATCTAGTTGTATATAAAGAGTATGAGAATCGTACCCATAAAGAAGTTTTATGGGATGAAGATGTGATTTCAAAAATTAATGGAGTAGTGAAGAGATGAGTTTTGGATTAGTTATAAAAAAGTTTATTAGTTTCTTTTTTGAGCCTATAGGTATTGTCATAACACTGTTTGTGATAGGTTTATACTATCTGTATCAAAAAAAACATTACAGAGCTGAACAGTTTTTACTTGGAAGCATGTTAGTACTTGCATTGTTCGCTTATCCACCATTTTCAAACTTTTTGGTAAGTACCTTAGAGGAACAATATCCAAAATATGAGTCTACGCAAAAAGTACAATATATTCATGTACTTGGTAATGGGCATACTACAGATCCTTCATTACCTCTTTCTGCACAGATAACCGATATAGG
>JBFEUD010000110.1:0-5568 GCA_041547625.1 Sulfurimonas sp. | reverse complement strand
TGTTACGTTCTCAGCTTGAGGACCTTTTTGTCCCTCACCGATTTCGAAAGTAACTTTTTGTCCTTCTTGAAGAGAAACTCTTCCACCTTGTGGATTGTTTACCTGACGGAAGTGTACAAATAAATCTTTGTCTCCATTATCTTGTTGGATAAAACCATAACCTTTTTCATCATTGAACCATTTTACCGATCCGTTTAACAGTTGTGCCATATAGCAGCCTTCTTTTTTTGAAATTTTGTAAAATAATGGAGATTCTTTAGAGAAGTTAACACACAAAGAGAAAATTACACTAAAGATGATATACCCTCATCTTTCACTTATGGGCAAGATTATATCTAAAAAATGTATAGTATGTGGTTAATTTTCAAAGTCAAGCAAATTTTATTGTCTTTTTTAAGCTTTCTTTACACATATGGCTAGGATTTTAATCAAGATAAAATCTTTTTCATAGTATCATATCTATAATTTATTAGAGTCTTTGGAGAGTGTTTTGAGTATATATAGAGAGTACGATATACGTGGTATTTATGAGAAAGAATTAAATAAAGAGAGTGTAACAAAAATTGGTTATGCACTATCTTCTAAAGTTGAGGGTGAATATGTGGCAGTCGGTTATGATGCAAGAAGCCATTCACCTATTTTATTTGAATATCTTGTAAACGGACTCAATGCAGGTGGAAAAAAAGTTTTAAACATGGGGCTTGTACCTACACCTGTAAACTACTTTACAAACTACCAAGATTGGGATGGTATTACTCCATCAGCTTCTGTAATGATAACGGGCTCACACAATCCAAGCGAATACAATGGTTTTAAAATCACTATTGATAAGGCACCGTTTTTTGGAGAAGATATTTATGCATTAGGACGTGAATGCGAAGGGATGGAAAGTGTTCCGGCAGTTGAACGTCAAGTGACTGAGATAGATGCAAAAAGTAGATATATAGACTTTATTGTAGAGCAGTTTGCACATCTTAAAGGGATGAAAGAGCGTATCGTTTATGACTGTGGTAATGGGGTTGCAGGTGTCGTACTTCCTGAAATATTTGAGAAGCTTGAACTAAACACTCAAGGGCTTTATGTTGATCCTGACGGTACTTTCCCAAATCACCATCCAGATCCTTCTGTTGAGAAGAACTTAAATGACGTCAAAGCACTTTTAGAAAAAGAGGGTGACATCGCCTTTGCATACGATGGTGATGCAGACAGAATTGCAGTCCTTACACATAAAAACAATATAAAAGGGGACATGATGGCTCTTTTATATTCTATGAAGATGGAGAAACCGACAGTTGTGGGTGAAGTGAAGTGTTCACAAGTAATGTATGATGAACTAGAACGCCGTGGCGGAAAAACTGTTATGTATAAAACGGGGCATTCAAACTTAAAAGTGAAAATGAAAGAAGTAAATGCCGATCTTGCATGTGAAGTAAGTGGACATGTCTTTTTCAGAAACAGATATTTCGGTTATGATGATGCTATTTATGCAACGTTAAGAATGTTAGAACTTATTCAAGATGGTATCGATTTAGATGCAGAACTGGCAAAACTTCCACAAGTTTTTTCAACTGAAGAGATTAAAGTGGAAACTACAGAAGCACAAAAGTTTAAAATAATGGAAAAAGTTAAAGAACTTTTACAAAACCCTCCAGCATCTTTTCCAAAAATTAAAGATATTATTGATGTAGACGGTGTGCGTATTAACTTTGAAAATGGTTGGGGCTTAGTACGTGCTTCAAACACTACACCTGTACTTGTTACTCGTTTTGAGTCAACTTCCAAAGAGGATGCTGCCCTCTATGAAACAGCAGTAAATCAACTTATTCAAACAGCAAAGGACAGCCTATGAAAACACATACTCTTTTAATGCCACTAGATATGCATCTACACCTTCGTGATGGTGTTATGCTTGAAAATATTGCTCCTCTTTCAGCGTACAGCTTTAGCGGTGCAATCGTTATGCCGAACCTTGTACCTCCGGTAACTACTTTAGAGGATGTTATTGCATACAAAGAGCGTATAATGGCTGCTGTGCCAAATGACTTTTTTGAACCGTATATGACACTTTTTTATCAAAACTATACAAGAGATTTTTTAGAAGAAGTAATGGATGAAATTACGGCAATAAAACTGTACCCTGCAGGGATTACTACAAACTCTGAAGGTGGTGTGAGTTCATTTGATATAGAGGAGATGAGAGAGACGCTTGAAGCTATGAGTGATCTTGATATTCCTCTTTGTGTACATGGTGAGACAGATGGCTTTGTAATGGACCGTGAAGCTGAATTTATGTCTATCTATGAACTTTTGGCACAAAACTTTCCAGATTTAAAGATTATTATGGAGCATATTACGACAAAAGCTGCTGTAGAGATGCTTGACAAGTATCCAAATCTTTATGCAACAATTACAGTACACCATCTTTTAATTACTTTAGATGATGTAGTTGGTGGGATGATGAAACCGCACCTATTCTGTAAACCAATTGCAAAACGTCCTGAGGATTTAGACGCATTATTAAATGTGGCACTCGAAGCACATCCAAAAGTTATGTTTGGTAGTGATTCGGCTCCGCATCCACAGCATAAAAAAGAATCATGCGGCTGTGCAGCAGGTGTGTTTACTGCTCCGATTGCATTACAACTCTTATGTGAAATTTTCGAACAATACGATAAATTAGATAACCTACAAGCATTTGTAAGTGATAATGCACAAAGTATTTACGGAATTTGTCCGGAATTCAAAGAGGTAACACTTGAAAAACGTCCTTTTGTAGTACCTGATAATTATGCCGGTGTTGTACCGATGTATGCTGGTGAGACTATAAATTGGGCAATAGAGTATGTCGAATAAAATCTTACTTTTAGAAGATGATCCCCTTTTTGGGGAAACTCTTGTAGATATACTGGAAGATGAAGAATTTGAAGTTACTTTATGTCCAAATGGACAAGCTGCTTTAGATGCGACATACAACAGTCACTTTGATCTTTATCTTTTAGATATCAATGTCCCTTTAATCGACGGTGTAACACTTTTAAAAGAATTGCGTAATGCAGAAGATGAAACGCCTGCAATTTTTGTAACATCTCATAAAGAAAAAGAGATGATGCAAGAGGGATTTATGAACGGTGGTGATGATTACATCGTAAAACCGTTTGATAACGATGAACTACTACTACGTATCAATGCACTTCTGCGACGTTTTAAGAAAAAAGAGGAACTGTGTCGATGTGGCTTGTGTATAGATCAGGCACGTAAGGTAATTACTTACAATTCGCAAGAACTAGAATTATCAAAAAGAGAATTTGAAGTTTTGTCTTTATTGATTAAAAATGCAAACAGCGTTGTTTCAAAAGAGATGATAATAGATGAACTTTACAATGTAAGTGAAGGCGGAAGTGAAGGTGCTATTAGGGTATACATAAATCGTATAAAGCAGCTTTTGCCTGAATTAAGTGTCGAAAACATCAGAGGGATAGGATATAAACTTGTTTGTTAATTTAAGAATTAGCATTTTTATTTTTTATTTTCTTACCGTAATTGCTTTTTTGGCAATATCATACTACTTTTTAGATGTTTTGGGAGTAACACACCTTTTTATTTTTGGTGTTGTTTTACTTTGTATTGTCATTTTATCGGGTGTTTTCATCTCTAAGTTAGCTATTGACCCTTTAGCAGAGTATGTTACAAATCTCCAAAATCTTTCCAAAGAAACATTACATGAACTTAATCTCCCAATTAGTACGATAACATCTAATACACAGATGCTCAAGAAGAAGCTTGAAGATGAAAAGGCATTAAAACGCATTGAGAGAATTGAATCTGCTTGTGAGATGTTAAAGCAAAGATACAATGAACTTGATTATCTTATTAAAATGCAGTCAAAACAGAATATTAAAGAGTTAAGTGATTTAAAAATATTGGTTGAAGAGAGAGTTGTATTTTTACAAAGAGTTTATCCACATATGAATTTCAATTTAGAATTGGATAGTCTCTCTTTAGAGATAGATAAAGTAGGTCTTGCCAAAGTAATTGACAATTTAATTGATAATGGGGTAAAATATTCGCCAAATTCACAATATTTAGATATAAAACTACATAATAAAACACTCACTATACAAGATTATGGTATTGGTATGGATGAGGTAGAACTGCTTCATATTTATGATAATTTTTATCAATCAAATAAACATATGCAGGGATTTGGTATAGGGCTTTCTATGGTGAAGCGCTTTTGTGATGAAAACAAGATAGAATTAAGTGTTACATCTGAAGTAAATCAAGGTACGAAAGTATCTTTAAAATTTTAAGAATTTAGGACAATAATGGAATTAACTGGTTTAATGGCGTATGCAGAACAAGCAATAGATTACGGTGTAATGGGAACTTTAGTACTGATGAGTATCGTGACAGTATGGTTATTTATAGAAAGAATGATGTTTTATAAAACTGTTAGAGTTGAAGACTATAAGCACAGAGATGAACTAGAATTAGAACTTACAAATAATATTAACGTAATCAGTGCAATTGGAGCAAATGCTCCTTATGTAGGACTTTTAGGAACAGTTTTTGGAATTATGCTGACATTCTATACACTGGGTGATGTAGGTGCTGTAGATGCTAAAAAAATTATGACTGGACTTGCTCTTGCATTAAAAGCTACTGCAATGGGACTCATTGTGGCAATACCGGCTATTATTGCATATACAATCACATTAAGAAAAGTGGAGAAGATATTAACAAGATATGACATTGCCACTGAAAAACAAGAGTCGTAAAGATGTCAAAGTGTAGAAAAACACAAAAAAAGTTTGACCAGATAAATGTTATTCCATTTATCGATATTATGCTTGTATTGTTAGTGATGGTTCTCACTACGGCAACATTTATAAAACAGGGTGTAATACCAGTAAACCTTCCAAAAGCTTCTGCTTCTGATAAGAAAGAGGAGAAAAAAGAAGTTACAATTTATGTCAATGCAAAAGGGGAGCTTTTCTTCGAGAAAGAGAAAGTGGACCTTAGAGCTTTAGAGGCAAAGTTAGCAGAAGTTTCTAAAAAACAAACTGTTATTCTTAGAAGCGATAAAGAATCTCGTTTTCAAGATTTTGTGAGTGTTATGGACATATTGAAAAAATTAGAGCATGAACAGCTCTATATAGTGACAAAGAACGATTAGCGAATAATGGGAGAAGTTTTGAAGTTATGTTATCTATACAATCAAAATATCTCTTTAAATTATCATGATGAAATTATTAATACTTTTGAAACTGTTTGTATAGATGTCTCAACACAGAGCATACCCCATTCTGAAGTGTATATAATTGACTTACCAGAACTCACAAAAGAGCTTTCTCTTCGATTAAAAGATACTCTTGGATATAATAAGAGTCTTATCTATTTCTATGTACCACAAAATCATACAATGATGCACGTACAGCTTGCCGTATTGCTTCAGTCAAAATCTATACTGACACAAAAACAAGATGTAAATAAAGTAATTCGAAAAATTGATGAAGAGTATCAGGAATTTTTAGAACAAAAAACAATAGAAGTACAAAAAGAGAGTCT
>JBFEUD010000109.1:0-5680 GCA_041547625.1 Sulfurimonas sp. | reverse complement strand
GGCAAAAAAGATTTTTATAACGGCAACAAATACAGATATAGGAAAAACCTATACGACAAAAAAACTTATGCAGCTTTTTGCAGATCAAGGTTTAAAAGTTGGTGTCATTAAACCGATTGAGACAGGGGTGAAAGATGGAGTATATCCAGATGGTGGTGCACTATTAGAACTTCTCAAACAACTAAATCCTTCTGCTTGGTCATATGATGTTACAGATATTGTCCCTGTCTCTTTTGAATTACCTGCAGCACCTTACATTGCCTCAAATTTCGGTGCAATAGATTATCAAAAAATAGCAGATGCAATTAATGAACAAGATGCTATTTGTGACGTATTGTTGATCGAAGGAGCCGGTGGTTTATTTGTCCCTATTGACGAGCATTTTATGATTATAGATTTAATCAAGGAGCTTAAAGCTCATGCCATTTTAGTGACCCATTGTTCATTGGGATGCATCAATGATACTTTAATCCATCAAAAGGCCTTGAATGATCTTGGTATTGAAAATGATGTTGTTTTTAACTGTAGAGATCAAGAAAATAGTAGTTTTGAAACTATTTCCTTACCATATTTTCAAAAAATATATAAAGAGGTTTTTACAAGTGCAGAACTTGAAAAACTTGTTAGTAAAATAGTGTAATTTATAGCACTTTAGGCTATAATATTACTATTATTTTTATGTGTATAAAGGGAGTATATGAAGCATTTAATCCGCACAGATGACTTTAGTGTTGAAGAGATCAAAGAGCTTTTAGCAGATGCGAAGAGATTTAGTGACGGCAGATTTGAGAGAATTTTGCAGGACAAAATCGTTATTACTCTCTTTTTTGAAAATTCAACACGTACAAAGAGCTCTTTTGAGATTGCTGCAAAACGTTTAGGTGCAGAAGTGGTGCATTTAGATGTTACAAAAAGTTCTACAAAAAAAGGGGAAACGCTTGTTGATACAGCAATGAACCTTGATTCAATGGGACCTCATGCAATTATTGTACGTCATCAAAATGCGGGTGTGCCTAAAATCCTTTCAAATCATACAAAAGCTTCAATATTAAATGCTGGAGATGGTGCTCATGCTCATCCTTCGCAAGCACTTCTGGATCTATACACTTTAACGGAGCATTTTGGTGATGTTGAGGGTAAAAAGATAGCTATTGTAGGAGATATTAAAAGTTCTCGTGTAGCTAACTCAAATATTGAACTCTTAACTCGTTTTGGTATGGAAGTTATTTTAGTAGCACCGCCTCAATTTTTACCTAAAACACAGTTAAGAACTACACATCATTTAAAAGAGATTATTGATGAAGTTGATGCGATTATGTCACTGCGTACGCAAACAGAGCGTCACTCTTCACAAAACTACGCATCACTTAAAGATTATGCGAGTGACTTTTGTATTACCGAAGAACTTGTGGGTGAACGTGATATTATCCTTTTACACCCTGGTCCGGTACATAGAAATATAGATATTTCAGATGCTATGCTTGATGATCCAAGATGTAAAGTCTTAAGACAGGTAAGTAACGGTGTAAATATCCGTATGGCAATTTTGAAAAAATTGATAGCCGATAGTTAAAAAGTTTATGGGATTTGAAACACTCAACAGCTTAGGAAAAAAGAAAAAACCGTTTCTTTTTTTGAGCGATTTTAAAGGGGAAAATGTAGAGGTTTACCCTTTAGATGAATTGCATAAAGCAGATATAGAGTTTCAAATTGATCACAACTTTGATTATAAAAAACACCCTCAAACATTAGAAAAATTTCCAATATCCTTTGAAAACTACAAAGCTAAATTCAATCAAGTGATTGAAAACATTAAAGCTGGAAACACATATATTTTAAATCTTACACAACCGACACCTATCAAAAGTTCTTTGAGTTTAAACGAGATATATACTCTTTCAAATGCCCACTACAAACTTCGCTATAAAGATAAGTTTGTATGTTTTTCTCCTGAAAAGTTTGTACAAATAACTGGAAATAAAATAGCTACTTTTCCTATGAAAGGGACGATTGATTCGGCTGTAAAAGATGCTGAAGATAAAATTTTGGCAGATCCAAAAGAGATGGCAGAACATATAATGGTTGTAGACCTTCTCCGAAACGATCTCTCGATTGTGGCAAAAAATGTAAAGGTTGAAAAATTCCGTTATATAGATAAGATTAGTGCAGGGGAGAAAAAGCTTTTACAGGTAAGTTCTCATATTAGCGGAGAACTGAAAACAAATTGGCAGGAACATATCGGGGATATATTAAAAGCTCTTTTACCGGCAGGAAGTATTAGCGGAACGCCAAAAAAAAGTACGGTTGCATTAATAGAAAAGATAGAAGCGTATGAGAGAGGCTTTTTTACAGGAGTTTTCGGTGTTTTTGATGGGGAAAATTTTGACAGTGGTGTACTGATACGCTTCATTGAAAAAACAGAAGATGGATATGTTTACAAAAGCGGAGGGGGGATAACTCTTGATAGTGATGCTTTCGCAGAGTATCAAGAGATGTTAGATAAAATTTATCTTCCTTAAGAAATGTTGGGTTATAATAGAATTAAAAAAACAGAGGAAGTTATATGTATATAGAGGATTTGAAGTTTTCGCTTTGGGCGGATTTTATCGAGAGAGATTTTTTAGATAATGAATTTCGTGAATTAATTGATGCGAACATTATTAACGGTGCAACTTCAAATCCTGCTATATTTAAAAATGCTATCTTAAACTCACCTGCTTATCTTGAACAACTAAAAACTTTAGAAGATTTAGAAGCAAAAGACAAATATGAAGCGCTTGCAATTTATGACATTCAAAAAGCTGCAGATATTTTACGCCCTTTATTTGACAAAGGCGATGACGGATATGTAAGTATTGAGGTCGATCCTCATCTTTGTGATGATACAGAGGGAACAATTGCGGAAGGTAAACGCCTTTTTGCTACCATTGATCGTCCAAATGTTATGATTAAAGTTCCTGCGACTGAGGCTGGGTATAAAGCGATGGAAGCACTTACTTCCGATGGTATACCTGTAAATGCTACACTCATATTTAAAAAAGAGCAAGCTATCAATTGTGCTGAAGCTTTTGCAAAAGGCGTGGCAAAACACGGTTCTAAAGTAGATACTGTGATTAGTATTTTTGTATCCCGCGTAGATAGAGCTTTAGATTCTCATTTGAAAAACAATGGTATTGAAGTAGCATTGAGCGGTATCTATAATTCAGCAGATATTTATAATCATATTGAAGAGATGCAGGTAGAAGGGTGTAGAGTGCTTTTTGCAAGCACAGGAGTGAAAGATGACTCATTGCCAGCACATTATTACGTAGAAAAACTGCTTGCATATAATAGTGTGAACACTGCACCGATTGACACAATTAAAGCATATGCCCAAAATGGTGGTAAAGAGAAAGCTTTACCAATTGATTCTAGCATTATTCAAGCACATTTTGATACAATAGCTGCTGTAGGTATAGATTTTGATCTTGTTTTAACACAACAGATTGAAGATGGCCTAGAGGCATTTAAAGACGCATTTCAAGAGATTTTGGAGGCATTATGAATCATGAAGTAGATGTAAGCAAATTAACTTTTGAACAGTTAAAAAAGGTAAGAGTTCATCTTAAAAAGATGATTGATGTTGGCGGAAGTGACCTTCACGTTAAAGCGAATGCCGTAATGCGTGCAAGAATTAACGGTGAAATGAAACAGTTCTCAGGTGGGATTTTATCGAAAGAAGATGCACTTACATTTGCAAAAGAGTTACTCAAAGGGCGTTTTGCAGAATTTGTTGAGAAAAAAGAGCTTGACTTGGTATATCCTTTTGATGAGAACAATCGTTTCCGTGTAAACATCTTTTTTCAAATGGATGGAGTTTCAGCAGTTTTTCGTGTTATTCCTGTACGTATTCCAAGTTTGGAAGAACTGCATCTTCCTGAAGTAGTTCGCTCATTTACAAAAAAAGAGCGTGGACTTGTTCTTGTAACAGGTGTAACGGGTTCGGGGAAATCAACTACGCTTGCTGCTTTAATTAATGAGCTAAATCTTACAAAGAAGAAGCATGTTATTACGATTGAAGATCCTATTGAGTTCGTTCATAAAGACAGAGGGTGTATTATCAATCAGCGTTCGGTTGGACAGGATACTCTTTCATTTGCCAATGCGCTTCGTGCAGCACTCCGTGAAGACCCCGATATAATCCTTGTTGGTGAGATGAGGGACCGTGAAACCATCAACTTGGCACTTCATGCTGCAGATACAGGACACTTGGTTTTTTCAACTCTGCATACACTTGATGCAAAAGAAACAGTTAACCGTATTATTGCACAGTTCCCTACAGAAGAGCAAAATCGTGTCAGGATCTCTTTAGCGGGTGTACTGCAAGGAGTTATCTCTCAGCGTCTTGTGCCTGCAAAAGACGGTACTCGTCGTGCAGCTTTAGAGATACTCGTTCGTACGCCATTAATTGAAACATTAATTATGGAAGATAGAGACTATGAGATACGTGATGCGGTTGAAGCTGGAAAAGACCACTATAAATCGCAAAGTTTTGACCAGGCACTTTTAGACCTTTATAATGAGGGTGTTATTACTAAAGAAGCTGCGATGGATTATGCAACAAGTGCATCAGATCTTGAACTGAAAATTTCTGGACTTTCAAGCGGAAAAATCACGAATGGAATGATGCCTGGAGAGAAACATAATACTGAGATCACGATGGATGATGATGTATTTGACTTAAAGGGAAATTAAACCAAACTTTAGTATAATTTCGCCCATTTTATTAATTAAGGACTTCATATGTTAGAAGGTATCGTTAGAGAGAGTACTGGTAAGAAGAGTGTTAAAGCACTTCGCCGTGATGGTTATCTAATTGCAAATATTTACGGAAAAGGGCTTGAGAATATCAATGCTGCATTCAAAGAGAATGAATATATCCGTGCTGTACGCAATAAAGATTCAATTGCATTCGCTGTTAAAGTGGATGGTAAAGAGATGAATGTTGTAGTACAATCATATGAGTCTCATCCAACTACTGGTAAATTACTTCACGTTGATCTTATGGTTGCTCAATCAGGTGTAACTACACACTACATGGTTCCAGTTGTAGCACAAGGTGATGCTGTTGGTCTTAAAAACAAAGGTATGGTTTTCATTTCTAAACCACGTCTTCGTGTAAAAGCTAAAATTGAAGATTTACCAAAAGAGATCGTTGTTGACGTAACTCCTATGGATGTTGGTGATGCAAGACTTATTCGTGACTTACCAACATTTGAAAATGTAAAATACACTGATGCTGACCGTGTAGCAGTTTTAAGTGTGATCAAAGCTAAGTAAGGAATTACTAGTGCTTATAGTCGGACTAGGAAACCCTGGCCCGAACTATGAAAAAACACGCCATAATATAGGTTTTATGGTAATAGATGAACTTGTGCGCAGGTTCAATGCTTCCAAACAATCCTCTTCAAACTTTCAAGGGGAACTTTTCAAATTTCAAAACACTAGTGTTTCTTTAGAAAATCATTTTCTATTAAAACCGCTGACTTTTATGAATCTCTCTGGAGAATCTGTTGTAAAAGTAAAAAACTTTTATAAAGTTGATGATGTTGTTGTAATACATGATGATTTAGACTTGGCTTTTGGAACGCTTCGCTTTAAGTTTGGCGGCGGACACGGTGGTCATAACGGTTTAAAATCT
>JBFEUD010000108.1:0-5709 GCA_041547625.1 Sulfurimonas sp. | reverse complement strand
TCTCAAAATTAGGATTATCTTCTACAAGTACATGCTGAATATCATATGTTGCACTTCTAACAGGAGTGAAATATGCATCTAAAGCTATATAACCTTCACCTAACTCATCAGAAGTATCTTCACTAGCAACATACCCGATACCTTGAGCAATTTTGATGTTAAAGTTAAGAGTAGAGTCTTCATTTAAAGTAGCTAAATGAGCCTCTGGAGTTACAACTTCAACTTCACTGTTGTTTAAATCTGCACCAGTAATAGTACATGGACCTGTAAAGCTGTAGTTAATCTCAGCTTCTGTTGCTTCATTGTTAAGTTTGAAACGAATCTCTTTAAGATTTAAAATAAAATCAGAGATATCTTCAAGCATACCACGAACTGAATCAAACTCGTGTTTTGCACCTTCAATTTTGATAGCAATAGGAGCATAACCAACTGAGCTGCTTAATAGAAAACGGCGAAGTGGATGAGCTAAAGATATAGCATAACCAGTTTCAAAAGGATATGCTATGATATTTGCTTCATTCTCACTAATTTGTTCTACCTCAAACTCTTGAGGAGCAAGTGGAGTAGTTTTAATCTTTTTCATGTCTTTTACGCCTTTTTTATTAATTATTATTTCGAGTAAAGCTCAACGATTAAACGCTCTTCTACAGGAATAACAACTTCTTCACGCTCTGGTAAACGAGTAAAAATACCGAAAACTTTAGCAGCATCGATGTCAACCCATGGAGCAAGACCTGTTTGGTTTGTTAATTCGATAGCTCTTTGAATTTGAGCATTTTGTTTGCTTGATTCACGAACTTCAATTTTTTGACCCGGTTTAACACGGTATGATGGAATATCAACTTTTTTACCGTCTACTAAAATGTGACCGTGAGTAACAAGCTGACGTGCAAATCTACGAGTAGTTGCAAATCCCATTCTGTATACTAAGTTATCAAGTCTTTGTTCGATTAGAGTAATAAGGTTTGTACCTGTATTCCCTTCTCTTCTTTTAGCTTCTGTAAATAGTGCACGGAATTGTTTTTCAGAAACACCATACATGAATTTTGCTTTTTGTTTCTCGTTTAGTTGTAAACCGTACTCAGAAATCTTTTTACGACGTTGACCATGTTGACCTGGACCGTATGGACGCTTATCTAAAGCAGATTTTCCTGCTAAACGACGCTCACCTTTAAGGTTTAGGCTAACTCCAAATCTTCTTTCGATTTTTTCTACTGGACCTCTATATCTTGCCATTTGTTAACCTCCTTATACTCTACGGCGCTTAGGCGCACGACAACCGTTGTGTGGTAGTGGAGTTACATCTTTCATGAATGTAACACGGATACCCTCGATAGCACCTACAGATTTAACTGCAGTTTCACGACCAGAACCTGGACCTTGAACTCTAATACCTAGTTCTTTGATACCATGTACCTGAGCTTTCTCAACAGCAGCTTCAACAGCAGCTTGAGCAGCGAATGGAGTAGATTTTTTAGAACCTTTAAAACCAAGGCTACCAGCAGAACTCCACGAAATCATATTTCCCATCTCATCAGTAATAGTTACTAATGTATTATTGAAAGATGCAGAAATGTGGATGATACCACGTGAAATATTCTTTTTTACAACTTTTTTTCTAACAGCTTTTCTTTTTGCCATGTTTTAAATCCTTACGCTGAACCAACAGTTTTCTTTTTACCCTTACGAGTACGAGCATTTGTCTTAGTTTTTTGACCACGACACGGAAGACCACGACGGTGACGAAGACCTCTGTAAGATCCTAAGTCCATAAGTGCTTTAATATCCATAGCAACTTTTTTACGTAAATCACCCTCAACCATATGGTTTTCACGGATCTCTTTAGTAATTGCAGCTACTTCATCCTCATTAAGTTCGAAAACTCTTTTGTTATAATCAATACCTGTCGCATCTAAGATAAGGCGAGAAGTATGTAAACCGATACCGTAGATGTATGTTAGACCATACTCTACACGTTTTTTCTTAGGTAAATCAACACCAGAAATACGAGCCATGGTTATCCTTGTCTCTGTTTATGTTTTGGGTTCTTGCAGATTACTCTTACAATCCCTTTTCTCTTGATAACTTTACAGTCATCACACATTTTCTTTACTGAAGCGCGTACTTTCATAGAAAGTCTCCTCAAATTTACTTCTTTATCTGTTTTTAGGCGAAGCCTTATGCTTGCCAATACTTTTATCTAGGCAAATATGGCTAGATAAAAACATTCTAGCTTTATGTAAAACAGTAAAGTGGACGGGAATTATACAGAAGTTAAGGTTAAAGTTTTATTAAGATTTACTTATCACCGCCTCTCTCTTTTCTTTCAGGTATACACTTTTATACTTAGTATATTGAACTTACTGACTCTTTTGAGATTTTTCACGATTCCCAAAGAATACTGACACCATATTCATGATCTAAAATAATAGTTTTTGTATAATTGATTTTTTTACCGTACTTTTTACTCAGAAGTTCCACTTGAAGTTCTCTATTTTCAAGCAACTCCCTGATCTCTTTGTAACTTAACCATTTTCCGTAACGTGAAAGAGTGTTTTGCCAGATTCTATAACTGCATGTAGCATCGTCACGTAACTCAAACAACTCTCCATCTTCACTTTTCCAATGAGCATTACTACAGGCATAGAGTTTCACTTTTTTCCCTCGTACCTCTTTGTCTCGAACTTCTATTTCGCCATCTTCACAATAAGGACATTTTCCTAGTTGCATACAAGACTCCCATTTACAAAATATACAAAATTATATTCCTATTTACCCTCAAACGTTAAACTTATTGCAAGATGACATATTTTCTAGGATAAATTAAATGAGACTCTGGTCGATCCACCCTAAATATTTAGATGCAAAAGGTTTGGTAGCATTATGGCGGGAAGCTTTATTGGCACAAAATGTTATACACAATAAAACAAAAGGGTATAAAAATCATCCCCAATTAACACGATTTAAAAATACACAAGATCCAAAAACCGCTATAGAGTGTTATCTTCACAGTGTAGTCGATGAAGCGGATAAACGAGGATATAAATTCAACAGAGATAAGATCCTAAGTAACGGTAGGTGCGACACCATACTTGTTAATAGCGGGCAGCTAGAATATGAATTCACTCACCTTTTAAATAAACTAAGAATCAGAGATCCTGAGCGTTATCAAAAGCTCAAAGTGCTACAGGAGATAGAGACTCATCCATTATTTGAAGAAATTGAAGGTCCTGTAGAGGACTGGGAGATAATTTAGGCTAAGTTATTATCTCTTTTTTCGATCTTTTGCTAGAATAACAAAATGCAAAAAGAATCGAATGAAATAGAAATACTCGGGAACTTAAATAAAAGCTTTGAAGATGAATTCTACAAGTATGCAAAATCTTTAGAGTTCAAAAAAGGGAGCAACGCTTTTCATTCTGACGATCTTTTAAAAAACTTCTATATCGTTGTCAGTGGAAAAATCAAAACTTACCAGATAAACTTTGAAAACGATAAAGAACAAACTATCTTTATATACAGACGCGGAGACATGTTCGATGCGATCTCTTTGCTTGACAATCAAGTACACGATGTACTTTATGAGGTACTTGAAGATTGTACGGTACTAGAATTACCACTAGAGCGTGTAAGATACTGGCTTGAAAACGATCCAACTTTCAGTAAAAAATTTTTCCCATATCTTGCAGCACAAATGCGTCATACAGAAGAGCTTAGTACAGATCTTGCACTTTACAATACACAAGACAGACTTATCAATCTGTTAGTTGACAATCTAAATCAAGAAAAACATTTTAAATATCAACTTCTGCAAAATCTTTCAAATTCAGAAATCGCAAAACTCTTAGGTACTGTCCGCCATGTCATTGAGCGTACACTCAAACAACTCAAAGCTGACAATATTATAGAAACTAGTAGAAAAAACATCACAATAAAAAGCTTCCAAAAACTCCTAGATAAAACTTCACAGCTTCTTCTCAAATAGCAATAACATATTTACTTAACATTAAAAAAGCGGGTATAAAATTAAAATCTACGGAATATATTTCCCGATTTTTCAATAAAGGAAAAACAATGAAACGATTGATTCATATTTTAGCTTTTTCATCAGTTTTAACAAGTGTTGCATTTACCGATCCTATCTTTGTAAACGATCCTTATGAAGATGAATTTGCCAAAATGCAAAAATATTTCAATGCAATGGTTGAAAAACATATGAGTGCTCCAGCTATTGCTAATTACAATTATCCTAGAACAAATATACAAGATAAAGAAAAAGAGATTATCATTGAATTCGATCTCGCCGGTGTTGAGAAAAAAGATATTAAACTCTCGATTGACGACCACAACGTTCTAAACCTCGAAGGGAAAAAAGAGCAAAAAATCGAAGAGAAGGACAAAGACGGAAACTATATAAGAAAAGAGATCTTTTATGGCAGTTTTCAAAAAACGATACAGCTTCCACAAAACGCTCAAAGCGATAAACTAGAAACAGATTATAAAAATGGAATACTGACAATCAGAATTCCGAAAAAACCTGTTAAAAAACAAAAAGTAAAAGTTATTCCTATAAACTAACTAAGTTTTTTAGGATAAAATTCGCTTTATGAATAGCTACGAAGAGAAATTTAATAAAGCGATACAAAACACCTTTTTTCACAAGCTCAGCGATGAGGACCAAAACTTCATTCAAAACAAAGCTTACCAATTGAAGTTCTCCCATCAAGAGCTTAAACAGATCATAGATATTACTCGCGATCTGGAGCTTTGGAATGAAGGAAATATTCAAGATATATTTCCGGATCATGAACAAAAAAAAGTTGTCTTTACACGCTTAATAAAAGCATACGAAGATCTTCGTAACAGACCAAATTCGTATGAAAACTTTACACTCAAAAACATCCCCCAAGAGCAAAAGTTCACTTTCACTTCAAAACCAAAAGAGGGTTTTGGGCTAGGTCTTTGTCCGGTTGCTAGTGAAAAAACACGCTGTTGTAATCTGTTGACACTTGATGCAGTTGAGTCTTGCGGATTTGATTGTTCTTACTGTTCAATTCAGAGTTTTTACAACCAAAACAATGTCACGTTTGACAGCAACTTTCATGAGAAGCTCAAAAACCTCAACCTCGATCCGAATAAAACTTACCATATAGGTACAGGACAAAGTTCAGACTCTTTAATGTGGGGCAATCGCGAAGGACTTTTAGATTCTCTTTTTGAGTTTGCACGTAATAATCCAAATGTAATTTTAGAGTTTAAAACAAAGTCCGATAACATCTCTTACTTTTTAGAAAATGATGTACCGAAAAATATACTTTGTACATGGAGTTTAAATACTCAAACAATCATCGACAATGAAGAACACTTAACGGCCTCTTTAGAAAAAAGGATAAATGCCGCAAGAAAAGTTGCAGATAAAGGTGTAAAGGTTGGTTTCCACTTCCATCCGATCGTAGAGTACGTTGGTTATCTTGATGAATATGCGGAAGTATATAAAAAACTATTAGAGAGATTCAGATCTAACGAGATAGCACTTGTCAGTTTTGGGACATTAACATTTATCAAACCGGTAATCAAACAACTTCGTTCTCGTGATTTTAGAACAAAAATTACACAGATCCCTCACGAAGATGCAAGCGGCAAAACTTCATATCCGTATACGACAAAAGTTGAGATGTTTAAACATGCGTACGAAAGTTTTTCACCTTG
>JBFEUD010000107.1:0-5740 GCA_041547625.1 Sulfurimonas sp. | reverse complement strand
TACCAGCTTCTATAGTTGCAGCAGCTCCACCGCCTTTAGGGTCGATGTAGCAGTAACGTACATTACAGTCTGCAGACATTGCAAGCGCTTTGCCGTTTTCTTTTACACGGATAACAGAAGCATCAAGTTCTCCGCCTTTTTTTACCGTGTTTGTTTGTACCATTGAATCGTACTGAGTATAGATCCAAGATTTATCTACAACTTCCATAGATTTTGTCAGTTTTTCAAATGCTTCTTGGTTTGATACTTTTTCAAAGTCATTAATAGTAGTATCTTTAATCGCATCTAAGTAAGCCGGTCTTTTCATAGGACGGTTAAGCTCAGGAGCTTCTTCAGAAACTGGATCAACAGGAACCTCAGCCACTTTCTCACCGTGCCAGAAAAGTTCCATGTTTCCAGTAGCCGTTACTTCACCAATAACCGCAGCATCAAGGTCCCATTTTTCGAAGATCTTGATAATCTCTTCTTCAGATCCTTTTTTAGCACAAAGAAGCATACGCTCTTGAGATTCTGAAAGCATGAAATCATATGGAGTCATACCCTCTTCACGAGCAGGAACTTTGTCAAGGTGCATGATCATACCTGAACCAGAACGGCCAGCCATCTCGAAAGATGAAGATGTTAGACCAGCTGCACCCATATCTTGAATACCAACAACGTGATCAGTTTTGAAAAGTTCTAAACATGCTTCAAGCAGTAGTTTTTCTGTAAACGGATCCCCAACTTGTACCGTTGGACGAAGAGATTTTGACTCTTCTGTGAAACTATCCGAACTCATAACAGCTCCACCAAGACCGTCACGACCAGTTTTTGCACCAACATATAAAACTGGATTTCCGATACCTTCTGCACGTCCATAGAAGATCTCATCTGCTTTTGCAAGACCTAATGTAAATGCATTTACTAAAATATTTCCGTTATAACATTCATCAAAACTTGTCTCACCACCGATAGTCGGTACACCCATACAGTTACCGTATCCACCGATCCCTTCTGTTACACCGCGAACTAAATATCTTTGATGTCTAGAGATGTCGTCATCGTTTAAAACATTTCCGAATCTTAACGCGTTTAAGTTTGCAACAGGACGAGCACCCATTGTAAATACATCACGCATAATACCGCCAACACCAGTTGCAGCACCTTGGTAAGGTTCAATGAAACTTGGGTGGTTGTGTGATTCCATTTTAAATACAGCAGCGTATCCATCTCCAATGTCAATAACACCGGCATTTTCACCTGGCCCTTGGATAACCCATGGAGCTTTTGTAGGAAAGCCTTTTAAATGTACTTTTGAAGATTTGTATGAACAGTGCTCAGACCACATTGCTGAAAAAATACCAAGTTCAACAAGATTTGGTTCGCGACCTAAAATCTCTTTAATATGTTTATAATCCTCTTGACTTAACTTGTGATTTGCAAGTTGCTTATCAATATCAGGTAGTTGTTGGCTCACAGATAGTTCCTAAAATTTGAGTTTTTAAATGTGGATTATATCGAAAATCTGCTAAATCTTATTTTAATGGAAGGAGAACTCTTTTTTAGTTCGTATATTTTTTTTAAGTGAAAAGATATTTATGTATTCAATAGATTCTATTTCGTACTCTTTTACACCCTTAGGAAGTTTCACTTTAAAATCATCACCCTCCTCTTTTCCAATCATAGCTTTTGCAAGAGGTGAGTGAATAGAGATAAGTCCGTTTTCGATCTCACTTTCCAAAACACCGCAAAGAGTATATTTTTCCACCTCATCGGTATCTAAATTTATAACAGTAACCGTACTGCCGAAAGAGACTTTTGCATGTCCATGTAGAGAGGGATCGATTACTACTGCTGCTTTGATCATTTTATCGAGGTAAAAAAGGCGTTTGTCTATGAAGCGTAGTTTCTCTTTTGCAGCTTGGTAGTCTGCATTTTCACTTCTATCTCCAAGAGCAGCTGCAATTCTTTTTTCTTCTGCGGTTTTAGGTTTTTCGATCTCCAGCAAGAATTTAAATTCTTCTACTAGAAGATCGTACCCTTCCAGGCTCATCGGTTCTGTCATGTTTTAGCGATGAAAACCTAGAATGTAGTAAGTATGTTTTTCAGGAATCTTTTCCACATGCACTTTAAATTTTTCACTAAAGTGTTTCACTTTTTGATGCGCTTCTTCTATCAATGCCTCTGTGTCGGCTTCAATTTTAATTTTAAAAAAATCTTTAGAGTTTGACATTGCAACATATGAATTATTCACTTTAAGATGATCATGTAAATCCATAATATGTTTTTCAATTTTTGAATAATCTTTTGTATTGTTTTTTATCTTTTCAAACTGCTGTAGAAGTGTCTGGTTCGGTGCATATCCCAACTGTATAAGCATCGCATCATTTTGCATCGTTTATATCCTTGATTTTGTAATTTATTTAAGAGAAAAATCATAACAGTTTTTTGTAAATATCCGGTTTGATTTTAGCTCTTATTTATATATTCGTTATATAATTATAAAATAATAAATCATAAAAGAGAGTCCTGACAAATGACTGAAGAAATTTTAAAGAAGATTAAACAACTTCCTCCATTGCCTGAATCTGCAATGCAGATAGAAGCTGTTTATCAAAACCCAGACAGTACGTTTAACGATATGGTGAAGATTCTTGAAAAAGATCCTCTTTTAACGGCAGATATTCTAAAAGCTGCCAATTCTCCTCTTTATGGATTTTCTCGCGAAATCAACGCCATTTCTCAAGCTGTCGGTTTGTTTGGTATGGGAACTGTAAGAGGATTTGCTTTAGCTTCTATTGTGAAAAAAAGCTTTGTTCTTGACCTCTCGTGTTATGACATTTCAAATGATATGTTTTCAATGCTTTCTAAAAAACAACACGCACTTGTTACTGGATGGTGTTTGAAAAAAGAAAACAAACTGATGGGTGTTTTATCTCCGGCGGCTTTCTTAGTTGAAATCGGGAAGGTAATTATTGCTCAACAAATTAAAGCAGACTCAAAAGAAGCAGAGTTTAAAGAAGCTCTAGAAAAAGAAGCAACTGTAGAAGCAGCTGAAAGAGCAGTTGTAGGTGCAGACACTCCTGAAGTTAGTGCTTCGATTTTTGCTCAATGGAAGTTTGAGCCAAATCTTGTAGATGTTATTGGACATTGTGAAAATCCTGATGAAGCAAAAGATGAGGACATGAAACGTGCAGCTAAAATTCTTCATGTAGTACGTGTTGCAGTACCTATTAACGGTGTTGTTACAGAAGAAAGTATTGCAGCAGCAAAAGAATTAATTGCTACGTATGAACTTGATTTAGAAAGCTTTGAAACAGCAATTCAAAATCTGTAAATAAAATATAACCTTGAAATCTTTACTCGTTAAACTCACTCATGGACTGAGTGAGCAGGACACTACCGATCATGAACTCCAACTTATAAAAGAATGGGTTGCCAAAGAATACCTCACACATAAAAACGACGTATATAAATTTCACTCAAAATATCGTGCAGGGACATTGGGACTTGTACAAAATGACACTGCCTATCTGCATGTCATTGGCGAGAACGTCAAAGATCTCTATATAGAAAATATCGGTGTAGCAACGGAAGGCGATCTGATCATTGTAAAAAGACTTTTAGGCAAACGTGGAACACCTTCAGCTGTTATAGCCGAGATTGTCGGTCGTGAGCAGACGTATTCAATTGCCTATATTATTGAAAAATACGATCACAGATCACTCGTAGACCTTAAAACAGAGCATCCAATAGGAGCAGAATTTAGTGTTGAAGAGCTTGCTGCTCATAAAATAGGAGATGTTTTTACGGTAGATAATCTTGAAAATAAAGTCATTGAATTTTTAGGAAATATTGAAGACCCTTTAGTAGATGAAAAAATCGTTCTCGCTCAATTTAATAAACATGACGAGTTTGATGAAGAGGTTTTAGCAGAAGCACAGTCATTTAAAGAGGTCGATGCTTCTAAATATCCAAAAAGAAAAGATTTAAGAGCTCTCCCTTTTTGTACAATTGACCCTGTTACAGCAAAAGACTTTGACGATGCAATCTACTGGGATCAAGAAAATACGACACTGTATGTTGCAATTGCAGATGTTAGTGAGTATGTAAAACCGTTTGGTCCTGTAGACAACGAAGCAATTTATAGAAGTTTTTCAATTTATCTGCCTCACCGTTCTATCCCGATGCTACCGCGTCAACTTAGTGAAACTCTTTGTTCCCTGCAGCCGCATAAAGACAGACTTTCATACGTATTTGAGATGAAGCTTGATCTAGAGTCACTTGAAGTGATTCATTCTGAAGTCTACGAAGCGATTATCCATTCAAAACGAAGATTTAACTACGAAGAGATAGATAGCTTTTTTGACGGAGAGCTCAAAGCGCAGAACAAAGATGAAGAAGAAGTTTTAAAAGCGATCGAACAACTCAAACCAGTAACCGATGCCTTGAGAGAAAAAAGATTGAAAATTGGTTTTGACTTTAGATCAAGTGAAATCGAAATTAAAATTGATGAAAACCATCATATAGTTTCAACAGAAGAAGCTGAAGAAACACCTTCACACTCTTTGATCGAAGATTGTATGCTTCTAGCAAACAAAGAAGCAGCTGGAAGGTACGAACGCGGTATCTTCAGAATCCACGAGCCGCCAAGTCAAGCAAAACTACAAATTCTTTATCAGGAACTCTCCTCTATAGGTATTCAAATAGAGATTAAAGACACAGTAAAAGAGACTATTGAATTTATTCAGGAACAGGCACGTGAACTCGGACTTGCAAGTGAAGTTGATACAATTATTATTAGAGCACAGATGCAGGCACGCTACTCACCGCTTAATTACGGTCACTTTGGTTTGGGATTTGAGCGCTATACACACTTTACTTCACCAATTAGGAGATACAGTGACTTAATTGTTCACCGTTTACTCAAGGCGATTAATGCAGGTGATACGGTTGAAGGTTCTTACGTCCTTCGTAATATCGAATCTTTAGCAATGGCTATTAGTGAAAAAGAGCGTGAAGCGAGTAGCATAGAGATTGAATTTATGGCACGTAAATATGCACGCTGGGCGAATGAAAATCTGGGACGTGAATTTAAAGCAAGAATTTCGGCAACAGATCCTGAACTCAGAGCAGATCTTCATGATGAGATTGTCGGTGCAAAACTACAACTCACAGCTCATGACAACTATGTCCTTTTTGAAGATGTTATTGTAAGAATAGATAAAGTCGATATTGCAAAAGCGAGAATTTTTGCGACTGTTGTAAGAAGAGTTGATGTATAAAGCAGAGTTTGACAAACATATCCAAAATAAAACTGTTTCAAACTCTTTTGTTTTTTTTGGAGAGAGTGTATATCTGATCGATATGTATACAAAGTTGATGACAAATATCGAAGATGCAAATACACTTACTTTTTACTATGATGAGTATGATTTTAACACTGCAAAAGCACATCTCTCCCAAGCCTCACTATTTGGCGATCGCAATATCCTGATTGTAAAGAGTGAAAAAAAAGTCAATAAAAAAGATCTGGAAACACTGATCGCACTTTGTGAGAAAAATCCGGATAATGTTTTTGTATATGCTTACTACGGCAGTGACCACAAAACATATACAAAAGCTTTTAGCAAAACAGAAACTATGAGCGTTCGCTTTTTCAATCCTAAAGATTATGAAGCACAAAACATCATCCTCTCTTTAGCATCGCAAAAAAATATCAATATTGACAAATATACGGTATCGCATCTTTTAAATATTC
>JBFEUD010000106.1:0-5741 GCA_041547625.1 Sulfurimonas sp. | reverse complement strand
TACGGTTTTGCAATAACTTATAAATGTGATGACAAGGAAGTTACAGAAGATTTTGATTATCTTATTAATGCTGCCGGATTTCGAAGTGGAGAGATAGATGATATGCTGGGAATTCACCGTGATCGTTTGGTTGAATTTAAGGCTGCATATGTAACAAAATGTGAAAAATATGACACCTTGTGGCCTGAAGTAATCTTTCACGGAAAACGTGGAACACCGCAGGGAATGGCACAGTTTACTCCATACCCAGACGGCTATTTCCAACTTCATGGAATGACGAAGGACATTACACTTTTTGACAATGGACTTGTTCGCAGTAACAGTTTAAGTGCACAACCCAAGTTAGATGAAAAGTTTATAAAAAAGATCGATCAGGGATGGTGCTTTACAGTCACACAAAGCAGGACACAAGCTGCCATTGAACATTTAGCGCAGTATATTCCTGCATTTAAAGATGCAAAGGTGGCTTCAAAGCCTTTGTATGGTGCACAACAGATACCGGGAGAAGATGCAGATCTGAGAGCTTCAGAAGTTTCATTTGAAGGAGAGAGATATGCACGATGCGAGATCGTAAAAGCCTCTTCAATTTTGACTATGGCAGATGCAATCGTACAAAAGTTGATCGAGCTTGGATTTGTAGATGAATCATTCTACGGACAACGTGATTTCTCAACTGCAGAGCAAATTAAGAAAGAGGAAATTGACAGATACGCTGAGAAAACGTGTCAAGAGCGCGAGTACCCATCATCGCTCGCTTTTGTAAGCAACTCTTATTAAATTCATAGTATAATGACCCATTATTTCTTGATAGTATTGGTGGGTTATTATGAAATTTATTAAGTATTTTGACCAAATCGGAATAGACGATGTCGATAATGTCGGCGGTAAAAACGCTTCACTGGGTGAAATGTATCAAAACTTACTGCAAAGCGGTGTAAAAGTCCCTTACGGTTTTGCAATTACCGTTGATGCATATAATTATCTTCTTGATGAAAACAATCTTCTTGAAAAACTACATAACGAACTTGATACACTTGATCCTGATAATGTAGCACAATTACAAGAACGTGCTAAAAGATGTCGAGAGTATGTTTTAGAAGCTCATATACCTGATGACTTACGGATTGAAATCCTGCAAGCATATAAAGTGTTACAAGAAAGATATGATAGTTCTATCACTTTGGCTGTACGCTCCTCCGCAACTGCCGAAGATTCTCCAGAGGCTTCATTTGCGGGTCAAAATGAAACCTATTTAAATATTGCCAATGAAGATGAACTTCTCAATGCATACAAAAGTTGTATAGCTTCAAACTTTACAGACAGATCAATCCACTACAAATATGACAATAACTTTGAATACCTGAAAGTGTATTTGAGTGTGACGGTTATGAAAATGGTTCGCAGTGATCTTTCGTCAAGCGGTGTAATGTTTAGTATAGATACAGAGAGCGGATTTGAAGATGTTGTACTTATTAACGGAGCATACGGTTTAGGAGAGAATGTCGTACAGGGAAGTGTTGATCCTGATAATTTTTATGTACACAAACCTACTCTAGAGCAGGGGTATAAAGCAGTACTCAAACGTTCCCTTGGCAGTAAAAAGATTAAGATGATTCATACATCTGAAAATGTGGACGTAGCAGAAGAAGAGAGACAAAAGTACTGTATAAGTGATGAAGATGTAGTGCAACTTGCCCAATATGCAATCAAGATAGAACAACATTACTCACAAAAAGCCGGATATAAAAAGCCGATGGATATAGAGTGGGCAAAAGATGGTGAAGATGGTGAACTCTACATTGTCCAGGCTCGTCCCGAAACTGTTGAATCACGACAAGATAAACTCACTTATGAAATCTACAAGCTAAAAGAACAAGGAGAAATGTTAGTTAGCGGAAGTGCGGTAGGAAGAAAAATAGCTTCAGGAAAGGTACGTAAGATTAATAATCTTTCAGAGCTCTCAACATTCAAAGCAGGGGAAGTGCTAGTTGCTGAGACTACTACGCCTGACTGGGAACCTGTAATGAAAATAGCTGCGGCAATCGTTACAAACAGGGGAGGGAGAACGTGTCATGCAGCGATCATCTCACGCGAACTTGGAATCCCAGCAGTTGTAGGATGCGACAATGCGACTGAAGTATTGCAAGCTGAGCAAATAGTTACAGTCAGTTGTGCCGAAGGTGAAATAGGACAAGTGTATCAAGGTTCTTTAGAGTTTGAAGTATTAAGAAGCGATCTGAGTGACATAAAAGAAACAAAAACGAAAATAATGATGAATCTTGGAAACCCTGATCTTGCCTTTTCACTTGCATCACTTCCGGTTGATGGGATAGGACTAGCGCGTATGGAGTTTATTATCAACCAGTCTATAAAAGTACACCCTATGGCTTTAATTCATCAGGAAAGATTAGATGAAACAACAAGGGAAGCTGTAATTCAAATAACACGAGGTGAAGATCCTGAAGAGTTTTTTATTCGTAATTTGAGTGAGGGTGTTGCCACAATTGCTTCAAGTGTATATCCAAAACCGTGTGTAGTTCGTATGAGTGACTTTAAAACAAATGAGTATGCAGATCTTTTAGGTGGAAAGTTCTTTGAACCTGTTGATGCAAATCCTATGATCGGTTTTCGCGGTGCGGCACGTTACTCCCATCCTGCCTATGAAGAGGGATTTGCACTGGAATGTGCTGCTATGAAGCGTGTACGTGACGAGATGGGATTTACAAATGTAATACTCATGATCCCGTTTTGTAGACGTGTAGCCGAAGGTGAAAAAGTAATTGCTACAATGGAAAAATACGGTCTCAAGCGCGGAGAAAACGGACTAGAGATATACGTAATGTGTGAAATCCCCAATAACGTCATGAGTATAGACGGCTTTAGCAAAAGTTTTGATGGTTTTAGTATAGGGAGTAATGACTTGACACAGCTTACATTAGGTGTGGATCGTGATTCCGAAATTGTCGCTTTTGATTATGATGAAAGGGATGAAGGTGTACTCAAAATGATTGAATTAGCCGTAGAAGGTGCAAAAAGAAACAACCGTCACAGCGGAATTTGTGGTCAAGCTCCATCAGACTATCCTGAGATGGCAGAGTATTTAGTGAAATTAGGAATTGATTCAATTAGTTTAAATCCAGATAGTGTGATCAAAACGCGTCAAAACGTAGCAGACTTAGAGGAAAAGCTAGGGCTATGAAGATAGCTTTTTTTGAGTGTAAGCCAGAAGAGAAAGCCTTTTTTGAAGAAAAACTGCCAAAAGATGAGCTTTTTTTCTTTGAGAATACTATTAATGAAGTTGTAGATGAGGTGCAGGAGTATGAAGTTATTTCTGTATTTGTACACTCTGAAATTGATGAGTCTTTATTAGATAACCTACCAAAATTAAAATATATCCAAACTCGTTCTAGCGGCTATGAACATATAATGTGCAAACAGATGTATAAGAGTGGACTAGTCCTTTCTAACGTCAGCGGTTATGCAGGACCTGCAGTAGCAGAATTTTCTTTTTCCCTTTTACTTAACGCTACAAGACATACTAACATCTCTTTGCAAAGAACAAAGGAAAATAATTTTGAATATTCCGATCTTAAAGGGATAGAGCTTTTTGGTAAAACTATTGGTATTTTAGGACTAGGAACGATAGGGATGCAAATGGCAAGAATTGCACACGGTTTTGGAATGAAAACAGTAGTCTATAGTCGAACACATAAACCTATAGTAGATGAACTAGGAATCGAATTTGTAGCACTTAAAGATTTATTGCAAAATGCAGATATACTGATGTTTGCACTTCCACTTACTCCAGAAACAGAGTCAATCATTAATGGAGATAATGCAAAACTGATAAAAGAAGATGCTGTTATCGTCAATGCTGCTCGAGCAGGGCTCATACAACAAGAGCTTTATAATACTCTGCCAAATATATTTTGTTTAGATATGATAGATGACTTAAGCCTGTTGGAAAAAGAAAATATAAATTATACTCCCCATATGGCATATTATACAAAAGAAGCTTTACTGAGAATTTTGGAAACTTCCTATAAAAATATTGCTGCATATCAACAGGGAGATAAGCTCCCGAATTGTTTATATCTGGAGTGTGAGAAAAATTACAATAACTAATTATAATATTTCTGTTATAATCTAAGTATGAAGAAAATTATATTGTACATATTATTTCAAAGTGTATTATTCGCAGCAGAATTAATTACACCAATTCCAATGAATATAACTGTTAATCAAGAAAAAGCTTCTTTAGGAAAGGAGCTTTTTTTTGATACGAAACTCTCTAAAGACAATACTATAAGCTGTGCTACTTGTCATCAGTTAGAAAATGGTGGTACTGATAATTTAGCTGTTTCTGTAGGGATAAATGGACAAAAAGGTGCTATCAATGCACCGACAGTCTATAATGCTGTTTTCAACTTTCGCCAATTTTGGGACGGGCGAGCGAAAACTTTAAAAGATCAAGCGCTTGGTCCTATGGAAAATCCTTTAGAGATGGGACACGATCTAGAAAAACTGATCCCTGAACTTAATAACAGTGCTTATAAAACTAAATTTGAATCTATCTATGAGGATGGAATTACAAAAGAAAATATTGCTGATGCTATAGCAGAATATGAAAAGACTTTGATTACTCCAAATTCCCCTTTTGACCTCTATCTTAAAGGGAATGTAAATGTTTTAACACAAGAGCAAAAAGAGGGGTATGAACTGTTTAAAACAAAAGGGTGTATTGCTTGTCATCATGGAGTGAATGTTGGTGGTAATTCTTATAATAAATTCGGTATTTACCAAGATAGTAATAGTACGAGTTTAGGGCGTTATAATGTCACACATAACGAAAGGGATAAGTATTATTTTAAAGTCCCTTCTCTTCGCAATGTAGAAAAAACAGCCCCTTATTTTCATGATGGTCGTACAAATGATCTAAAAGAAGCCGTATCGATTATGTCACAATATCAGCTTGGTCGTAAAATTACGCAAGAAGAGTTGGATAAAATTGTTTTATTTTTAAAATCATTAAGCGGTAAGCTTCCAAAAGAGATAGAGAAAACAAAATGAAAAGATTAGAAAACTTTGACTTTATCAGTGCTCTTTTAGTTTTATTTATAGTCCTGCTTACATTTCTTTTTATTGTTATGTACACGATTCAAAGTGGTGTAGAAAACTATCATAACAATCATGATCGTCTTGTGAAGATGCAGTTATTAAACAAAGGATTGGATGACTTTGCAATCTCTACAAATAAATTAACAAATTATAATCATATTAATGAAGATATAGAAGAGTTTAGAACACTTTTTAGAGCGTTAGAAAAAACTGTTCTTGGACATCACCCCGGTGAAGAGATGTTAATAGACCAGTTAAAATGGATAGAAAAAGTCTTTGAAGAAAAAGTGAATGATGTTGAATATTATAAATCATTAAACTCATCACTCTTAAGCGGTTCTCATTTTCTTTTTGACCTTCAAAAGAGTATTTCTGAGTCAAAAGATATTTCAGCGGATATGAAAAACCTTGTAAGTGAAACACTCTTTTTCCTTTTTCAGTATAGCCGGGGGAACTATATCGAAAAAGGATATGTAGAGAAGAGGTTAGAATATATTCATCAAAAGATGAATAAAGATCAAAATCGATTGATTAAAAACTTTTATAATCAATCGAAAGTTTTACTAGATACTATATCCTCATTTAGACAGATCTCAAATGCTGTTAAAGACAATGCACTAGAG
>JBFEUD010000105.1:0-5827 GCA_041547625.1 Sulfurimonas sp. | reverse complement strand
TAACTCTACTTGAGAATCAGTTTTTTTAGCAATTCCAAGTAATTTAATTGCATACCCGAACTCTTTAGCAAAAGCGATATCCTCTTGCGTTACGTTCTCTATACCTTCAATTAAAATATCTTCAGGCTTTGCATCAATTCCGTATGCAATAGAAGCTAAAATAAGAAGTTTATGCGCAGCATCGTATCCACCTACGTCAAATGTAGGATCAGCTTCGGCATAACCTAAATCTTGTGCTTCTTTTAAGATAACATCATAATCTACACCTTCGTTTGTCATCTTTGTCATCATATAGTTACAAGTACCATTCATAATACCCATCATTGATTCTATATGATTAGCTGAACGACCATCACGAAGTGCATTAATAATCGGAATACCACCTGCAACACTTGCTTCATATTCAAATGCTAAATCTTGAGCTAGTTCTTGGAGCTCGTATCTGTGATATGCTAAAAGAGCTTTATTCGCAGTTACAACTGCTTTACCCGATTTAAGAGCGCGTTTCACAACCTCGAAAGGTTCTTCTACACCGCCCATAAGTTCTACAACAATATCAATCTCGTCGTCATTTAGGATATCATCTACATTGTCCGTTAAAATGATGTCTAATCCTCTATCTTTTGCAAGATTTTTTACAACACCACTTTTAACAACAATGTCACGTCCAGCACGGGCACTAATTACATCTGCATTGTCTTTTAAAATATTAACAACACTTGTACCTACAGTTCCTACGCCAATGATTCCTATTTTTATCACTTATTATCCTTACATCCATCAAACTGTTTTAAAAATACTTTGATGTTTTTTGCCGCTTGACGGATACGATTGTCATTTTCAATTAAAGCGATACGAACATATCCTTCACCATACTCACCGAAACCAATACCAGGAGCGACAGCAACACCTGCTTCAACAAGCAAGCGTTTTGAGAATTCTAATGAACCTAAGTGTGCTGCACACTCTGGAATTTTTGCCCAAGAGAACATACTCGCTTCATTTTTCTCAATATGCCATCCAGCACGAGAGAATGCTTCAATCAGTACCTCTTGACGGTGATTATATTTATCTGTAATGTCCTGAACACATTGTTGGTCACCGTTTAGTGCGATTGTAGCTGCAACTTGGATCGGTGTAAACATACCGTAGTCTAACCATGACTTTATTTTTTGTAGTGCTCCGATAAGTCTTTTATTTCCAACAAAGAAACCTACGCGCCATCCAGCCATATTGTATGATTTACTTAAAGTAAATGATTCAACTGCCACATCTTTTGCACCTTCAACTTGCATAATTGAAGGTGTTTTATAACCGTCAAAAGTGATGTCGCCGTATGCGATATCAGAGATTACGTAAAAACGTTTCTCTTTTGCCATAGCAACAAGTCTTTCGTAAAACTCAACCGTTACAGTAGCCGTACTTGGATTATGCGGGAAGTTAACTAAAACAAATTTTGGTTTTGGTGAACTCTCTTTAAACACTTTTTCTAAATTTTCAAAGAATTTGTCTTCATCTAAACGGTATTTTTCGTCAAATTCAATTCCGAATTTGATTACATTTCCACCCGCCAAGATAAAAGAGTATTCGTGGATCGGATATGTCGGATCTGGCACAACTGCTACATCTCCCGGATTGATAACCGCATACGTAAGGTGTGCATATCCCTCTTTAGAACCCATTGTTGCAACACATTCTGTTTCAGGATCTAATTTACAGTCATAGCGTCTTTCATACCAGTCCGCAATTGCTTGTAATAGTTTTGGGATACCCTTTGAAGTAGAATACCCGTGAGTCTTAGTTTTTTGGGCCGACTCTATTAGCTTTTCACGAATATGTTCAGGCGTGTCACCATCGGGGTTACCCATAGAAAAGTCTATAACGTCTTTTCCTGCACGGCGCTCTGCCATCTTTATCTCGTTTACCTCAGCAAACACATACTTAGGAAGTCTCTCAACTCTGTTAAAATGAAATTCGTCAAACATTTTATTATGCCCTATTAAAAATATTGGCGTTATTTTAGCAAAATATATTTAGAATTATCTTGAGCCTTCAGGGTAAAATATCATTTCATCTTTGATATTTTTCAAGGTGTATAGATCAGATATTTTCATATACACACTATTTTTCGGTATTTTTAGTTCTATAGCCCCGTGAACTATATCTTTTTTAATCACTTTTAAAAGATGTAAAGAGCTGTCATAATATGCAATATACGGATACCAGTGATTTCTACGACTACTTTTGATCATTAAAGTTTTTATTTTAGATACATCTAACCACTGCTCATACAAAGAGCGTTTCAATGTCAATGGTTTTCCATCTTCAAGTTGTTCAACATTCAACTTTGCATTTGATATATCGATCAGATATGACCACTCTTTTGCATTTGTTCTTTGAATATCGACAATCTCACACGATTTTTTCTTTAATTCTTGTTGTAAAATCAAAGGATCTGTAGCATATTCAGAAGTTAAATTAATACTCCATACAAATTCTGTTGCATCCCTTGTAGAAGCAATTGTGACATATTTATAATATCCCAAAGCACTAAGAGTATCACTGATGATTTTTACAAAGAATATAGGTGAACCGTTTGTTCTAAAATCTAGTCTTATCTCTTGTGGTGTATTAAAAAACAGATCAAGCAAACCGTTGTCCTGCAATGTTTGGATAACTTTGACAGAATCAACTCTTTCATTCTTATAAAAAGCACTTTTCGGGTCAAAGACAGCATTAATAAAATCTTTGTTTTGTGTATATGTCTCAGGACAGAGGAACCCTTTTATTTTTTCTGTTACCGGGTCATCCTTAATAACTACACTCTTAATCTCATTATCGATACCGATTAATTCTTCAGCAACTAAAGAATATGATAAAAGGAAAAGTAAAACAAGACTTTTTACCATACATACCCTCTGTTTAGCCTTTTAAACTCTTTGAAAGATATAGGTTTTAATTCTCCATCTTGATATAGGAACTTTAAACCTTTTTCTGTTGTATAGCTATACTCTTTACCGTTAACTTCAAAGTCAACATATCCGTGTCCGAGAGTAATTAACCAGTCATTATTTGGATCTAAATCAAACTCCTTAGAAACAATTGTTTGGTTCTTTTTGTTTGTCTCTAGCTCTATATATCCTACCCATAGTTTTGTCTTTGTTTTAATTACAAAAGACTTTTCTACAGCTTCTTCCAGTACAGATATATTTTGGTCTAAAGTTTCTGCTACTGCAAGAGTTTCGTTGCTTTCTTGTGCTTTAGTATCGTTTACCTCTTCAACAACTTTTTCTTTTACTTTTTGAATAATTTCATTTTCTTGAATTGCAGGTTTTACTGCTTCTTTCGAGTCGTTATAAAATACAAATAAAAAGATCAAAAACACAATAACAGCGATGATGATATAAAGAGCGTTATGATTTCTTTTAGGTTTTGTATTGATGAAAATACTCTCATCAATCTCCTCTTTTTTCTCTTCGTCAAAATAGGCAATCCCTTTAAGCTTTACAGTATTGAGTTCTAAACCGTATTCACGTTCTAAAATAGAGATAAATCCTATAAACTGCACCTTGTTTAAACCATCGTAGCTTTCATGTAAAATAGCTTGAACATGCCCTACAGGAATATGTGTTTTCTCATAAATTTTTTGAGCACCAATTTCACGTAATCTTACTAAAGCTTCATTCATATCTCATCCTATCCATTAAAATAGCACCTGCTACACTCACATTCAAAGAGTCAAAATCATGTGACATTGCAATACTTACGATATTATCAAGTTTCGACGAGACTCTATTGGTCAAGCCTTCCCCTTCGCTACCTAATACCAATACTCTTTTTTTGGCGATCTTTGCTTCGCGAATATCAACGCCGCCCATATCTGCACCGTATGTTTCAAAACCTGACATTTTTAAGTCATTTAAAACATTATGGATATTATGTTCTAGTGCGAACGGCATATCAAAAAGTGCTCCCGTACTTGTTCTTAAAATTGGTTCAATAGGTAGCTTTTTTACTCCACATGCTACAATTGCATCTACACCGAGTGCATAAGCACTTCTGATTATAGAACCGATATTACCTATATCGGTTAAACCTGCTAAAACAACAATAAAATCTTTATCTAAAAATGTTTTAAAATCATGAAGATTATAATCTTCCACCTCTGCTAAAAATCCTTGATGATTAGCATTCTTACTCATTTTTACAGCAGCTTCGTTGGGGATTCTTTTGATCTCAAATCCAAGTTTCATTAATCGTGAATACTCTTTTTTATCGAGTTCTTTGGCTAAGTAAAGTGTTTTTATCTTGTGTGGATAATGGTCTATAAAATAGTATATTGGTTGTTTTGCATAAATTAACATGAAAGTATTTTAGCAAAATATTTTTAATTAGTGTTAATATTTAAAGATTCATCAATCTTTGGTAGCAAGCTTTTGTATTTTCACCTGTTATTTTTGCAATTAGCTTCGCTTGAACTTTTTTTGGAAGGTCCAGTTCTAAAATATCTTTTTGAGTAATTGCAGAAGAGTTTTGTTTTTCACCTGCACGGATCACAACAACCCATTCTCCTTTAAAATTTCCATCAAGTTGTTGTAAAACTTCACTAGCTGTTCCACGTAAATATCTTTGAAACTTTTTAGTAAGTTCTTTTGCTAAAAACAACTCTCTTTCAGCTTCAGTTTTTTCGATTTCACGTAAAAGTTTTTCTATTCTATGTGGTGACTCATATAAAATAGTCGTATAGCCGTTATAAAGTGCTTCATTTAGTCCTGCTTCACGCGAAGCACCTTTATGATCTAAGAAACCTAAAAACAACATTTGTGTATTGACAAAACCGCTTGCTACAAAAGCTGTAAGTACAGCATTTGCTCCGGGTAAAATGTCATATTCCATAGAGTTTTGAATACAGTAATCCACTAAAACCTGACCCGGATCGCTAATTCCTGGCATTCCAGCATCACTTACATAAACAACATTTTGCTCAAAAAAAGATGTGTCTAGTTTTTCAACAAAAGATTGTTCATTGTGTGAATGTAGAGAAATAAATTCTTGATTTTGCTTGAACTCTGTATTGTAACGCTCTTGTAAAATGTGAAAAAGTTTTTTAGTAACGCGAGTATCTTCGCAAAGAAGGATGTCGGCTTGGCTAAGAACCTCGATGGCTCTTAGCGATATATCGCCAATGTTTCCAATCGGTGTTGGAACAAGTGTAAGCAAGATTGTATCTTGATTATTTTTTAGCGTAACGTGCTTTGAATTTCTCGATACGTCCAGCAGTATCTACCATACGCTCAGAACCTGTAAAGAATGGGTGACACTCGTTACAAATGTCAATTCTCATCTCTGCATTTTGAGATTTTGTTTGGAAAGAGTTTCCACATGCACAAGTAACTGTACAATCAACTAATACTGGGTGAAGATCTTTTTTCATTTTTTTACCTTTTACTACTCGTCAAAGTACGAATAGTTATATATTTTTTAAATCCGTATGGGGGCAGATTTTTGGAAATGGGATTATACCAAAAAAACTTCTAAATTACAATAATATCTTTGAAGCAACAGCTACAACCGCACTCTCAGAACGAAGCACCAAAGGTGTATCCAGGCGAAACACTTCGTACTTAGCTAATAACTCTTTTTCCTCTTGTGAGAAACCACCTTCACAACCGATTAAAACCGTGGAGAACTCAGCACCCTCTTCCAACACATTATCGCAAAAATCAAATACTTTCGTATCGGGGTTTTCTCTGACAAACTCCTCTACGTTTTTTGCCGTTGCAAACTCCATGAAATCACTTCTACCGCATTGTTGATTTGAAGCTTC
>JBFEUD010000104.1:0-5948 GCA_041547625.1 Sulfurimonas sp. | reverse complement strand
TATTATATTTAAATATTTCTAAAACTTTGTATAATATATCAAAATAAATACTGTTATATTATATTATATATATTTTATCACATGTTTCACGTGAAACAAAACGCCCATTAAGAGTAAAGTAGTATAATACAATTATGAATTATTTTGCTAAAAGAATTATCCCTTGTTTGGATGTGAAAGATGGCCGTGTTGTTAAAGGTGTCAACTTTGTTGGCTTACAAGACGCAGGTGATCCTGTAGAGGTAGCTCGTCGTTATAACGAGGAGGGGGCAGATGAGATAACATTCTTAGATATTACTGCTTCTTCCGATAATCGTGACACAATAGTAGATATAGTTGAACAGGTTGCAAAAGAGATCTTTATCCCTCTTACAGTTGGCGGTGGTATTCGTAAAGTTGATGATATCTATAAACTTTTGAATGTAGGATGTGATAAGGTGAGTGTAAATTCAGCTGCTATCAAACGTCCGGAACTGATTGATGAAGGTGCAAAAAGATTTGGTAGCCAATGTATAGTTACTGCAATTGATGTAAAAAAAACAGGTGATAAATATAATGTTTACCTAAACGGAGGCAGAGTAGACACTGGAATTGATGCTATTGAATGGGCAAAAGAAGCTGTTGATCGTGGAAGTGGAGAAATTCTACTTACATCTATGGATGCAGACGGTACAAAAGCAGGATTTGAGCTTAACATTACAAAAGCAATCTCTGAAGCTGTTAATGTTCCTGTAATAGCAAGCGGTGGAGCAGGGACTATGGAGCATATTAAAGATGCATTTAATGCAGGTGCAGATGCTGCTCTGGCTGCAAGTATCTTTCATTATAAAGAGATAGATATAATGGAGCTTAAACACTATCTACACGAGAACAACATTCCAGTAAGGTTATAAAAATGGAAAACATCAAACAAACTCTTTTAGACGCTTATAAATTTCGCCATGCATGTAAACTGTTTGATTCTGCAAAAAAAATTAGTGATGAAGATTTTAACTTCATCCTAGAAACGGCAAGACTTAGTCCTACCTCATTTGGTATGGAGGGTGTAAGACTAACAGTTATAACAAACGAAGAGATGAAAAAAAAGATTAAACCGTTTTGTTGGAACCAAAACCAAATTGACAGCTGTTCACATCTTATTATTTTTAAAACTAGAACAAAAGATTTGCAACCGTACAGCGAATGGGTTCAAGACAAATTTACACAAAGAAAACTCCCTAAAGAAGCACAAGAAAAATATATGCAAGTATATGAAAACTTTCATAAATCCCTCAAGTGTAATGATATATATGAATGGGGAACTCGCCAAGCATATATAATGTTTAGCTCAATGATTACTTCAGCAGCACTTATAGGTATAGATTCTTGCCCTATTGAAGGTTTTGAAAAAGAAGCTCTTGAAAAACTTCTTACAATTGATACAAGTGAAGAGGAGATCTCTTTAGTTTGTACTTTCGGTTACAGAGTAAATCCACAACCTGAAAAATTCAGATTGGCACTAGAAGATATGTGTGAGTTTAAAAAATGATAATATGTGCGGGAAATAACGAAACATTTGACTTTGCTACTCCAACTGGAGTAGGGCTTGTTGAAACTGCGATGAATATAACACGTCTCTGTTTGTTTGATAAACCGGAATTTTTACTTTTTGTAGGTACAGCAGGAAGCTATGGCCAAGCAAATATATTTGATATTATTGAGAGTAAAACAGCAGCTAACATAGAACTTGCATTTTTGGACAACTGTGCCTATACACCTATTGACAATGTAGTTTCAACTAACATTGAAGAAAAAAAAGATGTTATAGTTAACAGTTCAAATTACATAAGTACATGTAAAGACAAAACTGCAAAATTTTTAAATTATGGCATAGGGATTGAAAACATGGAATTCTTCGCTGTACTTCAAATAGCAAAAGAATTTAACATCCCTGCAGGCGGTGTTTTTTGTGTAACAAACTATACAGATGAGAATGCTCATAAAGATTTTATACAAAACCATGAAAAAGCAAAAAAACTCTTAGAAGAACACACAAAAAGACGCATCAAGGAACTAACACAAAGATGACTAACATAAAACCTTCTCTATACGATTTTACTTTAAAAGAATTAAGCACATTAGTAAAACCGTCATTTAGAGCAAAACAGATATATGGCTGGATATACCACCAATATGCACAAAGCTTTGAAGAGATGAAAAACATCCCTAAAAACCTCAAAGAGGAGTTAGCCCAGAAGTATATAGTTAACCCTATGAAGATTGTTCGTAAAGAGGAATCGACTGACGGTACAATCAAATACCTTTTTGAGCTTCAAGACGGGAAAACTGTTGAAGCTGTTTGGCTCAAAATGAAAGAGGATCAATTTGATGAAACAGGTAAACTCATTCAAGAAGCAAAATATACTATCTGTGTATCTACACAAGTAGGATGTAAAGTAGGGTGTGCTTTTTGTTTAACTGCAAAAGGTGGTTTTACACGTGATCTTACAGCAGGAGAAATCGTAGCACAAGTAGTAAATCTAAAACGCGATAACGAACACAAACATAACCGTAAAATCAATATAGTATATATGGGTATGGGTGAACCGTTAGATAACCTGGACAACCTTGCAAAAGCGATAGAGATATTTAAAGAGGAAGAGGGGCTAGCTATCTCTGGAAAACGTCAGACTGTTAGTACGAGTGGTTTAAGTAACAAAATAGATGCCTTAGGCAAAATGGATCTAGGCGTTCATATAGCGATATCTCTACATGCTGTTGATGATGAGCTTAGAACAGAGCTAATTCCTATGAATAAAGCACATAACATTAACTCTATTATAGAAGCCGTAAAACGTTTTCCTATCGATACAAGAAAACGCGTTATGTTTGAATACTTAGTTATTAAAAATAAAAATGATGACCTTGGCAGTGCGAAAAAACTTGTAAAGTTGCTTTCTGGTATTAAAGCAAAAGTAAATCTAATCTATTTTAATCCTTATCCTGGCAGCAATTATGAACGTCCTACATATGAAGATATGCATAATTTCCAAGAATACCTTATAAAACACGGTTTATTGTCCACTATACGTGATTCAAAAGGAATAGATATTAGTGCTGCATGTGGACAACTCAAAGAAAAAACTCAAGAGGAGATGGCTAATGGGTGATTTTACAAGTGTGGATATATTTGAAATTGTAGTAGTAGTTATTGTGTTTGCTGTTGGTGTAGGCGGCTTCTTATATGCTGCTGTAAAAGAAGATTAATATAAAAGGAGATAATTATGGCAACTAAAAAAGAAAAAACTGATGCAGATAGAATTAAAGAGGTATATAAACTCTGTAAAGGGCATTTTGGCGATGTACGCTTTGTAGGAATTAAATATCATGCAAAAATAGGTTGGATTGCTAAAGCACAACTAGGTGATGATTTTGAAAATCTTACAGCTGATGGTAAAACAAGTACAGATGCTATTAAAAATCTGCGTTCTCGCGTGAAAAAAATCATTAAAAGATATAACGAAGTATAAAAAAAGACGACCAACACACCAGGGAGGTCGTCTATAAATGTAATAATACCTTACTAATCTTAAATAAATCTATTCTGACTATTTACTTCAAACACTTAAATTAACTTATAATTGAAAAAAAATGTTAAATTTTATGAAGAATGTGTATTATTCACACATTGTTCTAAGATGTGAATTATATTACATATAAGTTGAGATGAATTTCAAAATTTCTTTTAAATTTAAGAGTTTTTTTATATAAATATTAGCTTATATACATAGATAAAACCACGCTTAAAATCCCTAAAAATAGGGCTTTAAATAGGTTGTGTCTTATTATAAGTATAACTTTTTATTTTAATATGTTTAACCTATAAAAGTTATTCACATAGAATATATTCTAGTGAAAGTTTTTCAAAATCTACTTCACTTTTGATTTTATAGCTCTGTTCATAAAGCTCAAATTCTAATTCTTGAGCATGCAATAGTAATCTTGAAGCACCACTCAAATTCTTTCTCTCTTCATCTGTTAATTCTCGATCTAAGTAGCGGACTAAATCTTCCTCTTTTTGACCGTAAACTGGATCACCAACTATTGGATGTTTCACGTGAAACAAATGTACGCGTATTTGATGTTGTCTTCCAGTGTGTGGTTTACACTCTACTAAAGTCATATCTAACTCTTTGTAATACTTTAATGGTTTGAAAGATGTTTTAGAAGCCTTTCCTTTTTCATCAACTTTAACTACCATTCTAATTAATGCAGAATTTTTATCTTGATAACGAAGCAAAGGAGCTTCTACGATCATCTCTTCTTTGAACTCTCCATGCACCATAGCAAGATATGTTTTTTTCATATCTCTCTCTTGAAACATGATCTTAATATCTTTTTCACTTTGTTTATTTGTAGCACACAAAACAAGTCCGCTTGTTTCTTTATCTATTCTATGTGTAATGTTTGCATCTTTACCATATTGATATTTCAATTCATCTATTAATGAATATTCAGTATTTCTGTTTTGAGGGTGAATAAGTACTCCGCTGGGTTTATCAAAAACTACAAATTCCTTTTCTATATATATAGGTTTCAATCCTCTCGTAACTGGCTCGAAATGAATAAACTCTATTTCACCTTCTACCTCTTGAGATGCTTTAGTGATAACATCACCATTATGAGCTACTCTTCCTTTTGCTATAAGTCGTTGTGCTTCTTTTTGAGTATAACCTAATTCTTTTATTAGAAATAGAAACAATCTCTGTTTTTTATCTATAGAAAACTTCTCAATTACAAACGGCAAGTTTAATCCCTTTTTCATCATCTATATAGTAGAATTTGTTATTAAATTATGCGAATGATAACATATTATATAAGGGTTATAAATGGTAGAAAGATATGCTCGTGAAGAGATGAGTAAACATTGGACTCAACATGCAAGATATGCTGCGTGGCTAGAAGTAGAAAAAGCAGCTGTAAAGGCTTGGAATAAACTTGGACTTATTCCTGATGAAGATTGTAAAAAAATTGTAGAAAATGCTACATTCTCTGTTGAAAGAATTGAAGAGATTGAAGCTGTTACAAAACATGACTTAATTGCATTCAATACATCTGTTTCAGAATCACTAGGTGATGAGTCAAGATGGTTCCACTACGGTATGACATCTTCAGATGCAGTTGATACTGGTGTAGCACTTCAAATGAGAGACTCTTTAACTATTATCATCGAAGATGTAAAGATGTTAATGGAATCAATCAAAAAACGTGCTGAAGAACATAAATTTACTTTAATGGTAGGACGTAGCCATGGTATTCACGGTGAGCCGATTACATTTGGTTTAACTTTAGCAGTTTGGTACGATGAAGTTGCACGTCATCTTAAAAACCTTGAAGAAACTATGGAGGTTATCTCTGTTGGTCAAATCTCTGGAGCTATGGGTAACTTTGCACATGCACCATTAGAGCTTGAGGAGTTAGCAATGGCTGAATTAGGTTTAAAGCCTGAGCCTTGTTCAAATCAAGTAGTACATAGAGACAGATATGCAAGGTTGGCAACTGCTTTAGCGCTTATAGCTTCTTCCGTAGAAAAATTTGCTGTGCAGGTTAGACACTTGCAAAGAACAGAAGTGTATGAAGCCGAGGAGTATTTTGCAAAAGGTCAAAAAGGATCTTCTGCTATGCCACATAAAAGAAACCCTATCCTTACAGAGAACATTACAGGGTTGGCTCGTATGATCCGTGCGTATGCGATACCTGCTATGGAGAATGTAGCACTCTGGCATGAAAGAGATATCTCTCATTCATCAACAGAGCGTTTCTGGCTACCAGATGCATTTATAACTACTGACTTTATGTTACACCGTATGAATAATGTAATTGCTAACCTAACTGTTATGCCAGAAAACATGATGAAGAACCTTAACCTAACTGGTGGACTTGTTTTCTCTCAAAGAGTTTTACTTGAG
>JBFEUD010000103.1:0-6074 GCA_041547625.1 Sulfurimonas sp. | reverse complement strand
TCATCACCGTTATTGTGTAGAATAAAGTCAACTTCTGCTTGTGCTATAGCAGCATCTTCTTCAGTTGCTTTACGTAAAGGGATACTGTCAATCTCTTCAACCATTGTTTTACCAACAAAACGACCAAATAGAAGTGCTTCAAGAACAGAGTTTGCACCAAGACGGTTTGCACCGTGAACAGATACACAAGAACACTCACCAGCTGCATAGAAACCTTCGATGAACTCATCGTTGTTTTTACGAACATTACCAGCAATATTTACCGGAATACCACCCATAGAGTAGTGTGCCGTTGCAGAAATTAAGATAGGTTCTTTGATCATGTCTAAACCTAAGAACGTGATAGCAAGTTCACGTAATTCAGGAAGTTTTTGCATGATAAGGTCTTTACCAAGGTGTGTTACATCTAAATAAACAGCATCTTTTCTTGGACCAACACCACGACCTTCTCTGATTTCGTTTAAAATAGCACGAGATACAACGTCACGAGAAGCAAGCTCTAATGCGTTTGGAGCATATTTCTCCATGAAACGTTCACCCTTAGAGTTGAAAAGACGTCCACCTTCACCACGAGCAGCTTCAGAGATTAAAACACCGTTTCCTGAAAGTCCAGACGGGTGGAATTGTACGAACTCCATATCTTCTAAAGGAATACCGTGACGAGCAACGATAGAAAGACCGTCACCTGTATTTGCATGAGCATTAGAGTTGATTTTATAACATCTAGCATATCCACCAGTAGCAAACATTACAGATTTTGCGTTGAAGATAGCCATTTGCATATCACGAATGTTAAATGCTACAACACCAGATACTTTTCCATCTTTATAGATGATATCTGCCGCGTACCACTCGTCCCAGAATTGAACACCTGAACGGAAAGCTTGCTCATAAATAGTTTGTAATAATGTAAGACCTGTTCTGTCTTTTGCAAAACATGCACGTGGAGAAGATTGTCCACCAAAAGGTCTTTGAGCAATTTTACCATCAGCAGTACGGCTGAATGCTGCACCCATTCTCTCTGCCCAACGGATAGTCTCAGGAGCATTTTTACACATAAACTCAACAGCATCTTGGTCTGCTAAATAGTCAGCACCTTTTACCGTATCGAATTCGTGAAGCTCAACGCTATCAGCATCGCTAAATGCAGCGTTAACACCACCTTGAGCAGCACCTGAGTGGCTTCTTAGTGGATGAAGTTTTGTAATTACAGCAACTTTTTTGCCTGCGTTTTGCAGTTCTCTTGCTGCTGCACATCCTGCCAGACCTGCACCAACAACAACTGCATCGTAAGTATAAATAGGAATACTCATTAAATTTCCCTTCGTATAAAGAACTAAAATAATGCTGATTATATCGCAAATAGACTTATGCTAGATTAAATAAGGGTTATATGAAAAAGAAGATGAAGAATGTTACAATTTTGGACACAAGAGAATTGTGTGTTACGATAATTCTCTTTGTGCCATATCTCTTGTTTGAAAAATTTTGTTTTTTCCTGTTGTTTTTGCGTAGTTTAGAATCTCTTTTGCTTGTTTTATAGCTTCGTCTAAAGTAGTGTTATTTGGTTTAATAACATGTCCACCTGTAACAGTCACACGCTCTGTTCCAACATTTGCTACATTGAACTTCAGATCAGCGATACTTTCTCTGATAAGATCTGCGTCTTTAAAACATTGCTCTTTTGACGGACGAGAAAGAATAATAGTATACTGATTGTAATCGGTTCTAGCAATTACATCAACAGGTTGTTCATATAAAGATATAGTGTAAGCGATTTTTTTAAGTATCGATTGTGTAATATCTTGAGGGTACGGTCTGTGTGTTTTTGAAAAATTATCGATATCAAATACTGTAACAGACGTAAAATTACTGTCTTTTAAACCTTTTTTATGAGAATACGAATTCAATAAACCCTTATAGTTATTTATCCCCGTTACTTTATCAAGCATTGTTGGGTTGTCACTAGTGATTACTTTTCTGTTCATTCTTAAAGCAATAGCATCCGCTTCAGTAGAAAAGATTTCATATCCTTTTGTGTCCTTATCAAGTTGATATAAAAATGCAATATCGTTATAAATTTTGTTAAGTCTGCTTCTATACCAAAAAGTAAAAAGTACTACAATCGCAAAAAGAGAAAGTGAAACTATCTTTATGATAGAAAACTTTTCTTCATCATATTGAAGGTGTTTTAAGAGCATACGATCAATATGATGAACAACTTTATTTAAAGAGATATCTAGAGACTCTTTTGCATCAAGTTCTACTTGTGTTTGTCGTAGATGTTTTTTATTTTTTAAAATATCTTCATAATATAGATGAGCAGCATTATTAAATTCACCAACCAATTTTGAAAGAAGATTCAGATCACGGTTATACTCATCAGAATTCCCTAAAACGTATTGTTCCGTAAAATTATATTTATATATAATTCTGAGTTTGTCGATATCTTGTTGCAAGCTAGTACTTTTGCCGTTAAACTGGATGAGCGCAAGTTCAATGTCGTTTTTATCTAATTGCGCTAACTTGTGTACTACATCTTTTTGTTTCTCAAGATTGTTAATCTTATCTAACGACATATCGTGCTCGAAAACAAATAACACTAAAACCGATAGCATTAAAAATAAAAAAAGCAGATAGGTTTTTAAACTGTTGAAGATTTTTTTGATTGAACTTTTCATATCATATTCCCAAAAATGTTATAATATCGTCACTTATTCTATATCGATAGAAGTTAATATATCCTTAATATAAAGAAGTTTTTTTGAATTTAGAAAGTTATTTTATATCTCAATTTAACAATAAACACATTGGTGATGATGGAGCAGTCATCGGAAAGTATGTTTATTCGAAGGATGCTTTTTTTGAAAACGTCCACTTTAAAAGAGAATGGTTGAGTTTCTACGATATAGCAAAACGTGCAATGCTGGTAAACATTTCCGATGCCTTTGCTATGGGAGCTAAACCGAAATATGCACTATTGAGTATTGCTATGCCGAAGTCCATGAATAGGGAAGACATGAAACACCTTGCAGAGGGCTTTAAAGATATTGCGGCAAGATTCAACATAGAAATTATCGGTGGAGATACGATAAGCAATACAAAACTAGATATTACAATCACTATTATTTCTGAAGTAGATAAAACTTTGACAAGAGTAGGAATTAAAAAAGATTATCTGTTTGCTTATACCGGAACTCTTGGTAACTCGGCAAAAGATCTGAAAAAGTTACTCAATCTTGGGAAAATTCATCAAAAATCTAGGTTTACAAATATACAATTACGTCATCAGTTTCTTAATAAATCACTCAAATATTTAAAAGCTGGAATGGATATCTCAGACGGTTTGTTCAGTGATATAGAAAAATTGACAGATGCAAACCGTATAGGTGCAAGTTTTTTTCAACAAATACCAAAGCGTATAGGTTGTAGCGGTGAAGAGTATGAGATGTTGGTTGCTTTCGCCCCAAGAGATCGAAAAAAAATATTAAGAATTGCGAAGCAAACGCGTACAAAGTTGACTATTTTTGCAAAAGCAACAAGAAATAGTTATAGAAACAGATGCAAAGCGCATCATTTTTAGGAAAAATATGGATAGATTTTACTCGCTTGCTCATGCAAGCATAGACTTTCATTTTAAACAAAGTGCTAGAGATTTCGTAGTTGACGAGATCCCACTGTATGAGTTTAGCGGAGAAGGGGAGCATTTAATTCTTCATGTAAGAAAGAAAAATCTCTCTACGACGGATATGGTTGGCATTATTGCACGTTATCTAGGGATTAAAAACAAAGAGATAGGTTATGCAGGTCTAAAAGATAAAAATGCAATGACAAAGCAGTATATCTCTTTACATAAAAAATATGAAGAGGCATTGGAGAATTTTAATCATGATTCGATCAAAATACTCTCTAAAACTTATCATAACAACAAAATAAGAGTAGGGCATCTAAAAGGAAATAGATTTTTTATACGTTTGAAGAAAGTCAATCCGACAAATGCCGCAAAAATTGATGAAGCTTTAAAAAATATAGATAAACAGGGACTACCGAACTTTTTTGGTTATCAGCGTTTTGGAAATGACGGTGATAACCATATTTTAGGCGAGAAGATCGCTAAAGGGGAAGCAAAAGAGCGTAATCCACGAGTAAAAAAACTTCTTATTAATGCATATCAGTCACATCTATTTAACTTGTGGCTTTCACGTCGTTTAGAGATCAATTCGTTAGTGAGCAGTTTTGGCGTAGAGGAATTAGTACCGTTACTCAATCTTCCAAAGCAAGAATTAGAAAAAATGAAAGCACAAAAACACCCTTTTAAACTTATGAGCGGTGATTTAATGGAGCATTACCCGTATGGAAGAGTATTCGAATTTGACGGTGAAGAGCATGATTTAGAACGTTTCAATGCAAGAGACATCAGTGTAACGGGATTATTATGTGGCAAGCGTGTAAAAAAAGCATCTCAGTTCGCGTACGATATAGAAAAAGATTTTGACGATGATCTCAAAGAAGACGGTGCAAGACGTTATGCATGGATCTATCCAACAGAGATAGAAGGAAAGTTTAATCCTATTGAAGCTCAGTACGAGATGAACTTCACCCTGCCAAAAGGCTCTTATGCCACAGTACTGATTGAAGAGATCGCAAAGCGTAAGCTTATTTAGAAAACAAAAATATATAAGGAAAAAATAACTATATGGAAAAAAGACACATTACAAGTTTAGTATCTCAAGCATTTGGAAAGTTTGCGTCAAAAGAGTTCCCACACTGGTTTCAAAAGATTGTAAATAATTCGTATGTAAACCTGATGGGACTTGATATGAATGAGTTTCACGAACCAAATACATACAAAAGCTTGAATGCACTCTTTACGAGAAAGCTAAAAGAGGATAGACACTATTCACTTGATGCTGAAGATTTTATATCACCTTGTGATTCTTGGATCTCTGAACTTGGGAAAATCGATAATGACTATGCTTTACAGATTAAAGGGATGCGTTATAAAGTGGCAGAACTTTTAGGAGATCAGTTCAGCGATGCAGAAAAAGCGATAGTAGAAGATGGTGATTTTATAAACTTTTATCTTTCACCGAAAGATTATCACCGTTACCATATACCGACAAACTTAAAAGTGTTAAAAGCGGTACATATTCCAGGGAAGTTTTATCCTGTAAACGTACCGTCACTTAAAAAAAGACTCAACCTTTTTATTGAAAATGAGAGGGTGGTTCTTCTTTGTGAGGCAACAAACGGTAAAAGATTTTATATGGTGCTTGTAAGTGCACTTAACGTTGGTGTTATGAAAGTAAACTTTGAGCCTCGAATTCAAACAAATGCAAGTGCTACAACTCCTCAAGTATATGAATTCGAAAACACTTACTTAAACAAAGGGGATGATTTCGGTTGCTTTGAGATGGGATCAACGATTGTAATCCTTTCTGAAAAAGATATGTTCAAAGAGATCAACATTGAAACGGACCACCATGTACAGTATGGACAAACAATAGCAAAAATCTAGTTATCTACAATAGTATTTTAAAAAGTAGTAAACTAAAGGACATCAAGCCCATTCCAAGGGCAAGTCCAAGAATAGTTGTATGTGCGTTTCCATATAATCTTGCTCCTGGCAAAAGCTCATCAAATGAGATATAGATCATTATACCTGCAACCAAGCCAAATGTCACCCCAAGAGTAATATCACCCATAATTGGAAGTAGCAGAAAAAAACCAAGCAATGCACCGACAGGTTCGGCAATACCGCTGAGAAGTGCATAGTAAAATGCTCTTTTCTTATCTCCGGTTGCATGATATATTGGTAGAGATACAGCCATACCTTCAGGGATATTATGAATAGCTATTGCAAGTGCTATGGGAATACCTAGGACAAGTCCATCCAAAGCAGAAATAAAAGTTGCAAATCCTTCTGGAAAATTATGGATACCAATAGCAATAGCTGTAAATGTACCTGTGCGTTTTAATGAGAGTTTTTGAAAGTTTTTGTCATGTTGCTGAAGTTCTTGAAGTTCTGTATCGGTTTTTAATTCGTGGGGATTGACATCATTTGGAATTAGATA
>JBFEUD010000102.1:0-6171 GCA_041547625.1 Sulfurimonas sp. | reverse complement strand
TTATAATACTAAGATAAGCAAAATAACCTGCGATTCTGAAAGCGTAGTTCGTAAAATAAAAGAATTTTTCTCTATCGCGTCGCCGAGAGTGAAACAGAAAGTCATTTTTTATGAAAGTAAAATCCCGCTATTTCATAAATAATCAAAGTATTTCAAAAAAATCAATCAATTCACTAACTACGCAATACCTCAAGCATTTAAGTCTTCGTGATTTCAGTGACTTTGAAAATGACGGACTATTGTCTATTTTGGATAATAAAATAGGTAAAAAGGCTTTGGAGCTTAAATCAAAATACCAACAAACCTTTCAAGAGTATACCAAAGTGAAAAAAGAGCTCGAAATAGTTGAAGATGAAGAGAAGAAGGTAGTTGAGCTAAAAGAGTTTACAAAATTTGAAATTGAAAAAATAAGCATGGTTAACCCTAAAATAGGTGAAGATGAAGAACTCTTAGAGATCAAAAAAGAGTTATCTAAAAAAGAAAAAGCATTGGAGATGATAGGCGGGGCAAACGAGATCTTTAATCTTGAACATCTTGTTTCTTCAGCACTTGATACATTGGATGTAGATAGCGCTTTTTTTGATGATGCTATGAATGAGCTGCGTTCGGTTTTAGAGAGTGCCGAAGAGAAATTCTCTGCACTCGATGAGGTTGATGTTGAAGAGATCCTCAATAGAATAGAGGAATTAAGTGAACTCAAACGTCGATACGGTTCGATCGAAGAAGCAATTGAGTATAAAGAACAAAAGCTTCAAGAACTTGAAAAATATGAGAATATTGAAGTGGAAAAAGGGGAATTATTAAAACTGTATGAACAACTTTCACAAGATGTTATGACACTAGCGGACGATTTAACGTCTCTTCGTGCAAAAGCATTGCAAAATTTTGAAAAAGAGCTCAACAATTATCTTAAAGAGCTTTATCTTAGAGATGCTACAGTAATGCTCTCTCCGATAAAGCTTTCATCACTTGGACAAGATATGCTAGAGATTAAATTAAATAATACAGACCTTTCAAAAATATCTACGGGAGAGTTTAATAGGCTTCGTTTAGCGGTTTTAGCACTAAAATCTGAAAGCTTACAAAATATTGGCGGAGTATTGATGTTAGATGAGATTGATGCGAATTTAAGCGGTGAAGAGTCTATGAGTGTTGCAAAAGTACTGAAAAAACTTACGAAAAACTTCCAAATATTTGTTATTTCTCATCAACCGCAGCTGACATCTATGGGAGATCAACACTTTTTAGTTTATAAAGATGGTAATATTTCAAAAACAAAAGAGCTAAGCTTTGATGAAAAGATTGATGAGATAGCAAGAATTATTAGTGGCGACACTATCTCAGATGAAGCGAAAAAGTTTGCTCAGGAATTACTGGAGGCCAATAGATGATCATTGATACACATATACACCTTGATGATGAACGATATAATGAGGATTTAGAAGAGGTCTTAAATCGTGCGAGAGAAGGGGGAGTAAAGAGTTTTATTATACCCGGAGCTGATCCTTCAACATTAGAAAAAGCTATTGGAATATCTGAGAAATATGATGATGTATATTTTGCTGTAGGCGTACATCCGTATGATATGGAAAATTATAATGAAGATATTTTTCACACATATTTATCTCATGAAAAATGTGTAGCTGTTGGGGAGTGTGGACTTGACTATTTTCGTTTAGAAGGAAGTGACGAAGAAAAAGCAGCAGAAAAGGCAAAACAAAAAGAGGTGTTTACAGCACAAATCAAACTTGCACGTCAATACAAAAAGCCTTTAATAGTACATATTCGTGATGCATCAAATGATTCTAAAGCCATTCTTTTAGAAAACAATGCTGCAGAGGTTGGGGGTGTGCTTCACTGTTTTAATGCAGATGAACAGCTTCTTTCTTTAGCAAATGAAGGTTTCTATTTTGGAATAGGCGGCGTACTTACTTTTAAAAATGCAAAAAAACTTGTAAATGTTCTACCAAAGATTCCTCAAGAAAAGCTTGTTATTGAAACTGATGGTCCATATCTTACTCCGACACCGCATAGAGGTGAAAGGAATGAACCTTTTTACACTACGTTTGTTGCTGAAAAAATGGCTGAACTTTTAGATTTAAATGTGAGAGATATAGAAAAAACAACTACTGAAAATGCCCAAAAACTCTTTGATATTCAATAATATCATATTGATTTAGAAGGCCTTTATATATATTTTTAACAACTTTTGGATAAAATAAAGAAAATTAAATTCCAAAAAGTTGTTTATGATCAAATATTTTTTCTCTTTATTAATACCAATATTTTTGTCTGCTAATTTAACATATGATACTAATTATGACAAAGAGTTGAAGATACTTAACTCTTTTGATTTAGATGCTGCATTCCTTTACGATCCGATAATGAATCAAATGAAGGAAAAAACAATTGCTAAAGATAAACATTTCTTTAGAGCAATGGAAGATGCATATTTATTTATTCCAGCTATTAAAAATGCTTTATCGAAATATAATGTTCCTCAAGAATTTTTATATCTTGCTATGGCAGAATCAAACTTTAAAACAAAAGCATATTCCAATAAAAGAGCAGCAGGGCTCTGGCAGTTTATGCCTAAGACAGCAAAATATTATAAACTTTGTATTGATGAGTATACAGACGAAAGACGTGACCCGGTCAAATCAACGGAAGCGGCAGCAAAATATCTCTCTTCCCTGCATAAGCGTTTTGGTAAATGGTATTTAGCAGCAATTGCATATAACTGTGGCGGTGGAAGACTTTCTCGTGCAATTAAAGAAGCGGGTACTGATGATGTTAATGTATTACTTGATGAAAAGAAAAAATACATCCCTAAAGAGAGTAGATATTATATTAGGAAAATTGTTGCACTTTCTCTGATAGGAAGTGATGAACACTATTTATTAAAAAGTGAGTATGAATATCTTTTAAACAGAGCAAATGCTTATTCTTTAGCTACGATCAAACTTTCAAGTGGTGAGTCCTTGCAAAGAATTTCAAAACTTTTGGGGATTAAATTAGCTGATCTTAAAAAGCTTAACAGACATTTGAAGTATGATTTTGTACCTCCGTATGCCAATGGGTATGAGATCTATATTCCGTATATCAAGCTTGCAGATTTTAAACAAAAATATCAGTCTGAACCTATTAAAAACATCTATAAAGTACATGTTGTTACACGTGGAGACAACCTTTCGTATATTGGAAAAAAGTATGGTGTTTCCTATAAAGTAATTAAAGACTTTAACCATTTGAAAACATCAAGATTACAATTGAGACAAAAGCTTATTATCCCAATTCCGAAAACAAGTACAAGTAAAAAAATCAATACTAAACACTACTACATTGTAAAAAAAGGAGATTCATTAGAATCTATTTCAAGAGCACATAAAATTAGTATTCGCAATATACGCTCTCAAAATAACCTAAACAGTTCTTTAATTAAAATAGGGGATAGGTTAAAGCTATATGAATAAAAACTCTTTATATCTTTTACTATCAGTTAGTATTGTATTTGCAGGATGTAGTACAAGAGGGTATGGGACTTACAGATCTACTAATTTTGCACCTGTACAGACATACTCTACAGATACCAACCATTATAATGCAAGTCCTAGCAAAAAAACATATACACACCCTACAATGCGGCCGTATGTAATTCGCGGTATTAAGTACTATCCGAGTGTTGTAAGCGTGGGAGATAATTTTAATGGAACTGCCAGCTGGTATGGTCCTGATTTTCACGGAAAACTCACATCTAACGGTGAAGTGTATAATATGTGGGATATGACTGCTGCACACAAAACCCTTCCAATGAATACCATTGTAAAGGTTACAAATAGACGCAATGGCAAATCAACTGTAGTACGCGTAAATGATCGCGGGCCGTTTGTAGACAATAGAATTATCGATTTATCTAAAGCTGCTGCAAATAAAATAGATATGATAGGAGCCGGAACTGCCCCAGTAACTCTTAAAGTTTTAGGTTTTGCCGGTAAAGGTACGAAAACAACACCAAGAACAAAAAAAGAGTTAGACAAAGAGTTAAAAGATTCTCCGAAGATTATGGATATGGACAACTTTTCTTTGCAAATTGGATCGTTTTCAAAGATTGACGGGGCTCTCCAAACACAAGAGAAGTTTGACAATACGGACGGATACCATACTATCATTAAAGATGTACAAACTCAAAAAGGGCGTATATTTAAAGTAGTGCTGACAGGTTTTAAAAGTGAACAAGAGGCACGTGACTATAAAGCTTTGGGTAAATTTCAACACTCATTTATTTTAAGAGAGGACTAAATGTTAACAAAAACAAGAACAACAAAAGAAACAGATATTACAATTTCATTAGAGTTAAACGGTACAGGAAAAAGTAAAATTGATACAGGCGTAGGCTTTTTAGACCATATGCTTGAAAGCTTTGCTAAACACTCTTTAATTGATCTAGAGATCAGCTGTAAAGGGGATACTCACATTGATGATCACCATAGTGTTGAAGATGTAGGGATTGTCCTTGGTGCACTTCTTGCAGAGGCAATCTATCCAGTAAAAAATATGGAGCGCTTTGGAAGTGCAAATATTGTCATGGATGAAGCATGTGTTTCATGCGATCTAGATCTTAGCAATCGTCCATTTTTAGTTTACGAACTAGATGTTATAGGTAAAGTAGGGCACTTTGATACTGAACTTGTTGAAGAGTTTTTTAGAGCTTTTGTATTGAATTCTAGAATTAGTGCACATATCATTCAAGTTCGCGGAAAAAATAAACACCATATTATTGAAGCGGCTTTTAAATCTGTAGCTGTAGCTATTAGACGTGCTACGGCAGCGAATGAAAGAGTCGGCATTCCAAGTACAAAAGATGTTCTATGATCAAACTTTTAGTTCTAGATGTTGACGGTTGTTTAACGGACGGGAAAATCATTTACTCCAGTGATGGTGTAGAGACTAAAAACTTCAATGTTAAAGACGGTCTCGCAATAAGCTCCTGGATCAAATTAGGAGGAGATGTCGCTATTATTACTGGAAGAAATTCAACGATTGTAGAAAAAAGAGCAAAAGAGCTTGGCATTCAACATCTTTTTCAAGGGGTTAAAGACAAAGGTTCTCTTTTAAAAGAACTTATTGCAGACTTGAATATTAAACCTTTTGAAATCGCAGCTATCGGTGATGATTTTAATGATTACGAAATGCTTCGTTTTGTAGGAAGAAGTTTTACACCGGCTGATGCTCCAAAAGATATTCAAGATCTTGTTGATGTTGTGCTTTCACGTAATGGCGGGGATGCAGCCGTTAGGGAAATGATCGATATGATCATTGAGCAAAATGATCAAAAAGAGCAATTTTTATCATTATGGATTAAAGGATAGACTATTAATATCAATCTCTTTTTTATCTTAGTTATCGGTATTTTACTTTCGATCTTCTTTTTCTTTCAACCGGAAAAAACTGAACAAAAAGAGTTGAGCGACATACCTTTATTACATATCAAACAATTTACGCTTTATGAGATTGATCCGCTCAGTGTAAGGACAATAATGCTGGGCAGCGAAGCGTTCAGATACGTAGATAGATATACTGTAGATAACATTGATCATACAGATAATTCAAAGAAACATATATCGAATTTAAAAGCAAATTTCGGTGTTTATAAAAATGACAAGCTCGATTTAGACGGTAATGTTACTTTTGTAAGAGATGATGGTCTTAGCTATGAAACACAAAAAGCTTTTTACTATAAGAAAAAGGCTTTATTTGTGACAGATACTGATTATGTCCTTTCTCAAGGTACGAATGTTGTATACGGGACATATGTTGATCATAATAATTTAACTGGTAAAATACATTCTAAAAACGTAAATGCAAAATATATTATAAAAGAGGCACAATGAAAACATTAATTTTTTTGACAATATTTTTACAACTATTTTTATATGCGGATGAATTGAAAATTAAAGCACAAAGTTTTTATGCAGATGAAAAAGCGGGTATTTCTATCTTTGAAGGGACAGTAAATATTATTAAGGGGCATGATGAACTGAATGCTTCAAAAGTGACTGTATATATTGATCAGGATAAATCACCTACTAAGTTTATCGCTGAAGGTGATGTTTCGTTTAAAGTAAAAACGGAAGATAATGCAAGTTATGAAGGTGTTGCTCAAAAAGCAGT
>JBFEUD010000101.1:0-6212 GCA_041547625.1 Sulfurimonas sp. | reverse complement strand
TTTAGCAATAAAAGGGATTTCTCTGTCTTCTCCAAAGACAACACTCGTATCTTCATCAACTTCGTCCTCATTGAGGACATTTGTTACATGTTTTATGATAAACCTAGAGCCGCTAAAGGGTTCTCGCACCGAAAATGACATATAGTTGGGTTTGTCTTTTGCAGCCGTATATACCCAGTCAACTTTATCTTTTGATTCATAAAATTTTTCGCTGGCAAAATATTGACGCAAAGGTTCGCGAAGCGCTTCAAATAAGTAGCGCATACGCCCTATAATAGGATAATTGATAAGTAAAGCATGTTGCCTTTGAACATACTTGTCATGGATATAGAGATAAACTAGAAAAAATAATGCAGCTACAATGAAAAATTCGAAAAATTCTTCAATAAATGATAAAACTGCATGTATGATTTCCATCAGAATTCCTCGAGTTTAATCATCTCTTCTGTTTTGTTTTCTAGGTCTTTTACCCAGATAGTTTTATTTTCCATCTCGTTTGTACCGATAACACAGCAGAATCTTGCATTTACTTTATCTGCACCTTTGAGGTGGTTTTTAAGGTTTTTAGGTTTATATTCACAAGTTACCTGTTTTGTAGCACGTTTTTTATGTGTTACTTCAAGTACAAGGTTAACTGCCTGCTCATCCATTGCACCAATATAATAGCCACTACGTTTCTCTTCAGGCATCTCTATCAGTTCTAAAAGTCTTTCAATTCCCATAGCAAATCCAACAGCAGGAGTAGGGCGTCCGTCTAGGAACTCTACAAGCCTGTCATATCTTCCACCACCTGCAATAGCACTCTGAGAACCGATGTTGTCACTTACAAACTCAAAAGCAGTTTTTGAATAGTAATCTAGTCCGCGAACAAGGTTCGTGTCGATCTCGTATTCAATACCGCTTTTATCTAAGATCTCTTTGAGTTTTGTAAAATCGTCTTCACAGTTTTCACAGAGACAGTCTACAAGTTTTGGAGCTTTGACGTAAAGTGACTGACATTTGTCATTTTTACAATCAAGTACGCGGATAGGGTTTGTTGACTTTCTTCTTACACAGTCTTCACAGATCTCATCTTCAACATTCTCAATAAAGCCGACAAGGTTTTGGCGATATTCAGGCATACAGTTGTGATCACCTAAAGAGTTTAGTTGTAATCTGTAACCGATACCTAGTGCTTTTAAAATATCGCTGATCATCATAATGATAGTAGCGTCTTCATAAACAGAATCTACGCCGAAGCTTTCACATCCAAATTGGTGGAATTGTCTCAGACGCCCTTTTTGAGGTCTTTCATAACGGAACATTGGCCCATGGTAGAAATATCTGTGTATCCCGCCTGCACGATCAAGTTTATTTTGGATAAATGCACGAACAACACCTGCTGTACCTTCCGGACGCATACAAACGTCATTTTCACCTTTGTCTGTGAATTGATACATCTCTTTACCGACAATGTCACTTGATTCACCAACGGAGCGTTTAAAAAGTGCTGTTTCTTCTAGGATAGGTGTTTCTATAAAATGAAATCCATAACGAGTAGCTACTTGAGTAGCAGTTTTAAGAAAATATGTATATCTTTTATACTCATCATCATTTAAAATATCATTCATTCCACGAAGAGATTTAATCATTTTTTGCCTTATTTTTGTAGTTATAAAAAAGTTTAAAAGGATACCATGTTTATCTTTAGAATATGTTTTATACTATTTGATATTATTTAGTATTTGCGCTGTTATGGTCTCTATACTTTGTGTTGCATCAATAATAATAAGTTCAATATTTAAAAGCTCTGCAGCTTTAATAATTGCGTTTTGTATGTTTAAAAGGTACTTGCTGCCGCGCAACTCTATTCCGTCAAGTTCTTTTTGGGAAAGTCTGTATTCAAGTTCTTCTTTTGTAAGTTGAAGGAGAAAAACTTTCTCAGGATATGTGTTGTTCGTAGCAAAATTGTTAAGGTGTACAAGTTCTTCATTGGAAATTTCATCATGAATAAGTGCATAGGCAACACCGCTTATAGCACTGCGATCGGAGATGATCATTTTTGAATCAAGATTGGGTTCGATCACTTCTTTCATGTGTTCAGCACGATCAGCTAAAAAGAGTAGAAATTCTGCTTTTTTGCTTTTTGCACGGGCTGAAAGTACAAGTTCTCTAATCTCGTATCCCAGTTCTGTTGCACCTGGTTCTTTTGTAATGATAGCATCTGGATAAGCATCAGAAAGAGCTGCTATTTGAGTACTTTTTCCGGCAGTATCGATACCTTCTATTGCAATGTACATGAATTCATGCTCCCTATGATGTTTTGTACATCTTTTGGTAAAAGATGATCTGTTTTTCCATTGAATTTTAAAAGGTTTCGTACAATTGAAGAACTCACGAATGCATGTTTAAGCTTCGGCATTAAGTAAACCGTCTCAATTGTATCATCAAGAGAGTTGTTTAAATACCCTAGTTGCAGTTCGTATTCGAAGTCACTCACCGCTCTAAGACCGCGGATGAGTACTTTTGCATTGTGTGATTTTGCCAGTTCTATCGTTAAATTGTCAAAACCTACAACGCGTACACCTTCTAGATGCTGTGTAGCTGCTTTTGCCATCTCTATTCTTTCATCTAAAGTAAACATAGGCTTTTTATCTACAGAAGCTGCAACGGCGACAACAACTTCGTCAAACATCTTTTTTGCTCTTTCTATAATGTCATAATGTCCGTTTGTAATAGGATCAAATGTTCCAGGATAGAGTGCAATTGTATTCATAAATTATTCCCATCTTTTATATAAATTGTTTTGTATACCGAGAAGATCAAACCATTTTCCGATCACAAAATTTTCCATATCTTCTAAAGTTTGCTGTTCCGAATAGTATGCCATTACAGGAGGTGCAATAATAATACCCAGAGAAGATAGTTTATGCATATTTTCTAATGCAATAGGAGAAAAAGGGATCTCTCGAGGAGCTAAAATTAGTTTTTTTTGCTCTTTTATCATAACCGCTGCACAGCGAGTAATGAGATTATCGCTGATACCGCATGCTATTTTTGCCAGAGTATTCATACTGCAGGGTGCAATCAGCATTGCATCAACACCGAATGAACCAGAAGCAATGCTTGCAGCTATATTTGAATTGTCATGATAAGTGATATTTTGCTCTTTTTTTAAAACAGTCTTTGAATTTTCACTCATAATAAAGTGTTTTTCAATTTCATTAGGAAGCAGTTCAAGAGCTTTCAGCCCTAAGTTGACTCCACTTGCACCGCTTGTAGCTACAACTATTTTCATTTTACTTTTGCCTTATTTCTTCCGGTAACTATTACTTTTATTCTTTTGCCTTGATTATTCTCAACAAAAATAATATCACCACGTTTAGCGTTTTGTAATGCTCTTGCACTAAAAGAGATTACAATTGTGCCGTTCATCAACGTAACATTAACAGATGAATCTTTTTTGATTAAAGTAACGGGTTCAATGTCACGTAAAGTGATAAGCTGCCCTTTTTTCATCTTGTGTTTGAGCTCAAAATGGCCGTCTTCTATTTTTTGAAGTGGCATAGCTCTAAATTTGTCCAGAATTATACTATGTTTTAACGTATTTGTTACAGATAGCTCCCCATTTCTTTGTAGGGTGTTTTTTAATGTATAAACTTGCAAAGATGCTTCGATTTCATAATTAAAAAATATTTTCTTATTGTCATCAGTTTTAATACTTACAATACCATCTTTAGAGAGATGTTCACGAGAACGGATCTCTATAGTATAGTGTCTTGGCATTGAATCCATATAATATCTTGGAAAAACAGAGATTTTTTTTATATCTATATTTTGGTATTTTGAATGATAGTGGTGTTTTAAATATTTTTCTATTTTTGATGTATTGATAGGACTGACTTTATTGAATTGAATATAAGGATAAGGGGAAGTATATCCTTCAAAACCATTGTCTTTCAGAATTTTGATAAGCTCTTGTGCTTTAATTCTGTAGATATGTTCTGTTTCTGAAAGTGTAAAGAGTACTTTATCCTTTTTTACTGAAAGAGTAGGAACAACAGTTGAGAGTCGAATAGTGTCATTTTTGACAAAATAGTTTCTTTGCAGTTCTCCTGCCCAGCTTTGCATTGTAAAAAGTAATAAAAGTAAAATAGTTTTAATATACATAATAGTCGATCAAATAGTCCAGAACAAAAGTTTTTTACTATTCTAGCATTTTTTATAAATGATTGTGATAATATATGGGAAACAAAGGGGAAGTTATGAGAAAGTTTTTTGGTGTGGTTGCTCTATTTTTTGCTTTTTTTATTGTGATGCTTCTATTTCTAGGTGCACTGCAAAATTTATCGTTAATTGATTTAAATATGCAGGAATTTATTATAATCTCTGTATTGGCTGCTATATTTATAGATATAGCATTTTATTTTGACAATATTATTTCTGAATAAAGAGTGTAATACAGTATCACTTAAGTACATGTTCGTAGTTACTTTTTTCAGAAATTAACACTAAAGATAAAATTAATAATAATTCTTATAAGATATGCAAATACAAAGAAAATGGGAGCGAAAAGCGTGGGTTTTTTTAATAAAAGTGATGCTGAGAAAGCTAAAGTAGAACAACTAACAAATGAAAATAGAAGACTACAAGATGAAGTTGAAGAATTAAGAAACATTCTTGCACAAAAAGAGCAAGAAACTACAACACAGTTTACTTCGAAGGAAGCTTCTTCAAAAGATGAAATTATTCAAATGCTTTTATTGTCATATAAGAGCGGCGTTGGATTTGTAAGAAATATTTTACAGTCTACGGTAGACTCTTTAGATGAAGCAGGTGATCTAAACGGAAAAACAAGCCGTAGAATAGAGACTGTTCAAAAAGAGGGAAATGTGATCAATTCATCGATTGAACAAATCGCCCAAGAAGCAGTAAACTTAGACAACGGCGCTATATCACTTAACAACAGTGTGACATCAATCGGCGATATTATTAACCTTATTAAAGATATTTCAGACCAAACAAATCTTTTAGCACTTAATGCTGCAATTGAAGCTGCTCGTGCAGGTGAACACGGACGTGGGTTTGCCGTTGTAGCAGATGAAGTAAGAAAACTTGCTGAACGTACACAAAAAGCTACACAAGAAGTTGAAATAAGTATTAGTCAACTTAAACAAAATACATCAGACATCCAAGATATTTCTGAACTTTTTAGAAATAATACTAATCAAATGACAGAGACTTTAAGCGAATTTTTTACGGAATTGGAATTTGTTATAAGCAACTCTCAAAGAATTACTCAAATTACGTCTGATATTACCAATGAGATCGGTATTGGAAACGGAAAACTTGATCATATCCTTTTAAAACTTTTAGGCTATAACGCATTTATTAATGGAGATAACCCATCAATTGGTGATGAACACAGTTGTGTATTCGGTAAATGGTTTGATGAAAACAAAGAGCAGATTAAAAATTCACAGAGCGTAATAAATAACGTATCTTCACATCATGCAAATGTGCATAATTCAATTAGAGAAGCTATCAACTTATGGAAAGAAAAAGAGTACGATAAAGCTGTAGAAAAAATGAAATCTGTTGAACACTCTAGTGAAACAGGCTTTGAAGAGCTTTATAAAGCATTTACTACTAAATCATAATCAAAACTTTGCGGGCTTTTTAAAAGTATGCCCGCATTCCTACTCATTTAAAAACAATTTCAATTTTTTTTTATTATGTGCTATGATACATAAAAGTGTTATTTAGAGATACTTTTCATAAAGGATCGGAGATGGATAGTACATGGATTGAAAAAAAGCTAAGTTCCTTATTGGTAAAGCCTAATATTCTTGATTATGACAAAGAGTATGAACAATTTAATTGGGATGATGTCTCAAAAGAGTTTGAACATTTGCCCAATGGCGGTTTGAATATAGCTTATGAAGCTATAGACAGGCATGCTGAGGGGAAAAACAAAGATAAAACTGCACTGATATGGCTCTCAGAAGAGGGTGAACGCAAAACTTTTTCCTATTTGGATATGAAGAGGCTGAGTGCAAAGTTCGCGAATGTTTTAAAAGATTTAGGTATTTTCAAAGGGGAGAGGGTATTTACACTTGCAACCCGTAAAAGCGAGCTGTATATATCTGCTATGGGGATACTGAAGAACCAAAACGTTATGTGTCCGCTTTTTTCCCAGTTCGGTCCCGAACCTATATTGCAGCGACTCAGCA